>JAKORH010000016.1 GCA_029777935.1 Pseudomonadota bacterium | reverse complement strand
GACCACGAGCTCTCGTCGCCCCGGCGCAGGCCGGGGCCCAATTTGCAACGCTCGAAATTGGGCCCCGGCCTTTGCCGGGGCGACAATGTTTCTTCACCTTGACACGCGGATCGGCGTTGCCAGAATCCGCGCGACCACGAACAACAACCGAGCGCCGAACCATGGACGACCGCGGCTACCTCCGCCAGCCCGCGATTCGCGGTAACACAATCGCGTTCGTCTGCGACGACGACCTGTGGCGCGTCGATGCCGAAGGGGGCGTGGCGCGCCGGCTGACCGCGGGCATGGGCGAACCGTCGACGCCCGCGATCTCGCCGGACGGGCAGTGGATTGCGTACGCCGGCCGCGACGAACTGCATCCGGAGGTGTACCTGATGTCTGCCGAAGGCGGGCCCGCGCGGCGGATGACGTGGCTCGGACCCGACGTGATGGTGCGCGGCTTCGCGCCGGACGGTCGCATCCTGTTCGTCACCACGCATGGCCAGCCGTTCTTCCGCAACTACCGCGCTCACGCGCTCGCGCTCGACGGCGGGCTGCCCGAGCTGCTGCCGTACGGACAGGTCAATCACCTCGCGTTCGGGCCGGATGGCGCCAAGGTCATCGGGCGCAACACCGCCGATCCCGCGCGCTGGAAGCGCTACCGCGGCGGCACGGCCGGCTGCCTGTGGATCGATGCCGACGGCAGCGGCGAGTTCCGCCGCATGAAGGAACTGAAGGGCAACATCACCAGTCCGATGTGGGTCGGCGACCGCGTGTACTTCCTGTCGGACGCCGAGGGCTACGGCAACCTGTATTCGTGCCTGTCCGACGGCTCGGACCTGCGGCGCCACTCGGACCACGACGACTACTACGCGCGCTCTGCCTCGAGCGACGGCGCGCGCATCGTCTACCAGTGCGGTGCCGCGTTGTGGCTGTACGACCCCAAAACCGATCGCACGCGCCAGCTCGACATTCGCGTGCCCGCGCATCGCACGCAGGCGGCGCGCCGCTTCGTGTCCGCTGCCGAGCACCTGATGCAGTTCAACGTGCATCCGGCGGGGCACAGCGTCGCGCTCGAGGCGCGCGGCAAGATGTACTCCTTTGCGCTGTGGGAAGGCGCCGTGCGCCAGCACGGCCAGCCCGACGGCGCGCGCTACCGGCACGCGCAATGGCTCGGCGACGGCGCCACGCTGATCGCTGTCACCGACGCATCCGGCGAAGAGCGCCTCGAAGTGTTCGAAGGCGGCACCTCGCGTACGCTGCCATGGGACATTGGCCGCGTTCTGGCGCTGGCGGCCGCGCCCAAGGGGCGCAAGATCGCGCTCGCCAATCACCGCAACGAAGTTCTGCTCGCGGACCTGGACCAGGACAGACTCGCCGCCGTCGACCGCAGCGACGCCGGCCGCACCGAGGAACTCGCCTGGTCGCCGGACGGCGCGTGGCTCGCGTACCCGTTCTGGACCGGTTTGCGGCATTGCGCGATCAAGCTGCTCGATGTCGCGCGCGCCACCAGCGTACTGGTGACTACGCCCGAGTTCCGCGACTGGAGTCCGGCCTTCGATCCCGACGGCAAGTACCTGTACTTCCTGTCGGCGCGGACCTTCGATCCGGTCTATGACAACGTGCAGTTCGAGCTGAGTTTTCCGCGCGCCGCGCGGCCGTACCTGATCGCGCTCGCCGCCGATGCCGGCCCGCCGTTCGAGCCGGCGCCGAAGGGAATGAAGCACACATGGGACAACGGCGCGCGCAACGACGACAAGAAGCAGGACGGCGAAGTTCAGGTCAAGGTCGATCTCCAAGGCATCGCGCGGCGCGTCGCCGCGTTTCCGGTGCCGGAGGGCCGCTACGGCCGAATGGCGGGGTTGCGCGGCAAGGCAGCGTGGACGCTGATGCCGATCCCGGGCGCGCACGGCCGCGGCGGGCACAAGGAGACGCCTGGCCGGCTGGAGGTGTTCGATTTCGCCACATTGCGCGCGGAGACGCGGCTGGAGCGCGCCGACGATTTCGTGCTGTCGGCCGACGGCACGACGATGATCGCGCGCGACGGCAACCGGCTGCGTGCGATCGACCCTGCGCACAAACCGCATCCAGAGGAGGCGAAAGCCGGCGGCGACGAACCGTCGCGCGCCAGCGGCTGGATCGATCTGGCGCGCGTACGCGTGTCGGTCGATCCGCGCGCCGAGTGGCGGCAGATGCTGCGCGAAGTGTGGCGGCTGCAGCGCGACCAGTTCTGGGTCGCCGACATGTCGGGCGTGGACTGGGACGCCGTGTACCGCCGCTATCTGCCGCTGCTGGACCTCGTGGCCACGCGCAGCGAGTTGTCGGACCTGATCTGGGAGATGCAGGGCGAGCTGGGCACCTCGCACGCATACGAAATGGGCGGTGATCATCGCAAGCCGCCGCCGGTCGCGCTCGGCTACCTTGGCGCGGATCTGAAACTCGCCGACGATGGCACCGGCTACGAGATCGCCCACGTGATCGCGGGCGAGCCGTGGGACGCGAGCGCCGATTCGCCGCTGAACGCGATCGGCGTGCAGGTGCGCGCCGGCGAACGCATCGTCGCCGTCAACGGCCAGCCGGTGTCGCGCTTGCGGCCGCCGCAGGCGCTGCTGGTGCACCAGTCGGGCATGAAGGCTGAACTGGCCCTCGTCTCCGATCGTGGCGCGCGCACCGTGCTGCTGAAGCTGCTCGGCGACGAGGTGCCGGCGCGCTATCGCGAATGGGTCGAGCGTAACCGCGCGTGGGTCCACGAGCAGTCGAAGGGCCGCGTCGGCTACCTGCACCTGCCGGACATGATGAGCGCGGGCTTCGCCGAATTCCACCGCTACTTCGGCGCCGAGTGCGACCGCGAAGCGCTGATCGTCGACGTGCGATACAACCGCGGCGGCCATGTATCGCAGCTTCTGCTGGAGAAAGTCGCGCGCCAGCGCGTCGGCTACGACCTCGCGCGCTGGGGCCAGCCGTCGCCGTATCCGCTCGAGTCGCCGGCCGGGCCAGTGGTGGCGCTGACGAACGAGCACGCGGGCTCCGACGGCGACATCTTCTCGCACTGCTTCAAGCTGATGGGCATCGGCAAGCTGGTCGGCATGCGCACCTGGGGCGGCGTGATCGGAATCTGGCCGCGCCACAAGCTCGCCGACGGCACCGAGACCACGCAGCCGGAGTTTTCGTTCTGGTTCAAGGACGTCGGCTGGGGCGTGGAAAACTACGGAACCGATCCACAGATCGAGGTCGACAACGCGCCGCAGGACGCCGGCGCGGGCCGCGACCGGCAACTGGAGAAGACGCTCGAGGTCGCACTGCAGGAGATCGCGCACAGCAAGCCGCTGCGACAGTTCGGATTGCGGCCGAATCTGGCGCCGCAGCCGCTGCCGCCGCGGCTATGAGGAATGTGTTCAAAGGGTCGCCCCGGCGAAGGCCGGGGCCCAAATTTCGATGCGGCAAATTGGGCCCCGGCCTTCGCCGGGGCGACGGCTGCCGATGACGACTGCACAGGACATCCTCGACTTCTGGTTCGGCGCGCCAGGCGAACCGGATGCCGGCAAGGAGCGTGACTTCTGGTTCCGCAAGTCCGACTCGACCGACGCGTTGATCCGCGAGCGCTTCGGCGCCGACGTGGAAGCTGCGCTGCTCGGCGCACGCGACCACTGGGCGCAGACGGTCGACGGCACGCGCGCGCTGATCCTGCTGCTCGACCAGTTCACTCGCAACATCTTCCGCGGCACACCACGCGCGTTCGCCGGCGATGCGCGCGCGCTCGAGCTGGCGCGCCAGCTTGTCGCAGCGGGCGCGGATCGCTCGCTCGCGCCGCTTGCGCGTTGGTTCATCTACCTGCCGTTCGAGCACTCCGAATCGATCGACGTGCAGCGCGAGTCGCTGCGGCTCTTCGGCGAGCTGGCCGCGGCCGGACTTCCCGCGGGACTCGTGTGGGCGCGGAAGCACTACGACGTCATCGCGCATTTCGGCCGCTATCCGCATCGCAATGCGATGCTCGGCCGCGCATCGACGGCGGAGGAACTGGAATATCTGGCGCAGCCCGGCGCCGGCTTCTGAGTTGGACGACCGCGCCCGGAACCATCGTCGCGCGCGCACGATCAAATACGTTGCGCTATACGAACGAGGTGATGACCATGACGCGGATGAAGCATTGGCAAGACGTGGTGAACGGCATACTGGGTATCTGGTTGATCGTGTCGGCCTGGGTCGTCGGCTTCCACGGCGAGACCGCGCCGACGGCAAACGCGGTGATCGTCGGCATTTTGTTGCTGTTGGTCGCGCTCGGCGCGATCTACGCGGCGAAGGCATGGGAAGAGTGGAGCGAGCTCGTCCTCGGCCTGTGGATGATCGCGTCGCCCTGGGTGCTGTCGTACCAGGCGGTCGTGGACGCGCGCGCGAACGCAGTCATCGTCGGACTGATCGTCGCGATTCTGGCGCTATGGGTGCTGCTGACCGATCGGGACTACGGCGCGTGGCGCAAGGCGCCGCAGTGATCGAAGTCGAATGAACAGGGGCACGCAATGTGCCCCTGCCTGTTTTCGGCCGTTACTGCTTCAGGTACTCGGCGGCGAGCTTCTCGAACAGCGCGCGCCCGTTGCCGACAAGGTACGGCGCGGTCAGCGACATCACCTGGTAGCAGCCGCGCGCCAGGGCGGAAGCGACGACCTCGGGCTCCGTGAAGCGGCGCGGATTCAGCACGTACTCATACGACAGCCAGTAGGTCGTCACCACGACCATGTTGGTCGCGAGCGCCTCCAGTTCCGCGCGTGTCCCGCGCAGTTCGCCCTGCTGCGCCAGACCCTCCGTCAGCCAGCGTGCCATACGCGTCTTCTGCCCGAGCAGCGACTTGAAGCGCAACTCGAACGTGCGGTTGTTGATCAGCAGGTTCGCGAGATCGCGGTAGAAGAAGCGGTACTTCCAGATCAGTTCGAACAGCAGGTGCAGGAACAGCCATGCGTCCTCGACGCTCGGGCGGCGATCGCCCGGGATCGTCAGCAGCCGGTCGGCCTCGCGCTCGAATTGCTGGAAGATGCTGTTGATGATGTCTTCCTTGTTCTTGAAGTGGTAGTAGAGATTGCCGGGGGAGATATTCATCTCCTCGGCGATCAACGTGGTGTTGACGTTCGGCTCGCCGAAGTCGTTGAACAGGCGCAGCGACAGTTCGAGAATGCGTTCGCGCGTGCGGCGCGGCGGCTTGCGTTCCATGGACTGGAAGCGATGTTGTTGTTCGCGGTTTTTGATCGCCGTAGCTGATCGCGGAACGGCGCGGCCAGAATAGCACCGCAGACCGCGTGACTGCCGCGCGCGTCATCGCCGCCGGCGCACGTCCGACGGCGGATAGTCAGGCGGCGCCGACCGCGCCGAGCCAGCGTTGCAGATCGTCCAGCGTGTGCTTCAGTTCGCGCGCGGTGACCGACGAGGCGGTTTCGAGCCGCAGCTCGCGGGTGCGGCGCAGGCTCTTCACCAGTGTCATCTTCTCGTTGCGCAGGCACGCGACGTCGATCTCGATGCCGTGCCTGGCGAGCTTCGGGCCGAGCTCGTGGCGGCGTTCCCACAGCTCGCGCCGCGTCTTCTGGTACGCGTGCTCGGCCAGGCGCCGCCGGCTCGAGTACGAGAACAGGTTGGTGAAGAACATGTCGGCGTCGGCCCGGTTCGGCTCGAACAGCACGATGTCGCTGTGCGGATACGCGGTCTTGTATCGCTCCATGCCGGCGCCGAGCCGCGAATGGATGAGCGAGCGGAACGTCTGCGCCAGTACGACCGGCAGTCCGCCCTCGACCAGCTTGTCGAGGCGATGCGCGCGGTCGCGTGTGGGGTGATGCGGGCGCGCGTCGTACGGCACCAGCGGGTTCAGGCAGATCAGCAGGTCGACGCCGTAATCGAGCGCGATCGATGCATGCAGCGTCTTGCGCAGCGCGCCGTCGACGAAGCAGCGGCCGTCGATCTCGACCGGCGGGAACAGTCCCGGCAGCGCGGCCGAAGCCTGCACCGCGCGCGAGATCGGCACGTGATCGAAGCCCTTCGAGCCGAACGCGACCGCTTCGCCCGTGTCCAGATCAGTCGCGACCAGGAACAGCTTGTGGCGCAGTTGGCGGAAGTCGTTGGTGCGGCCGGTCTGAGTGAAGATTCGTCCGAGGTACCTGTCGACCGCGTTGCCGTCGAACAGACCCGTGGGGATCGCGCGGCCGAGCCGCTCGATCGAACCCATCAGGTTGCCGGGGCGCGCGAGGTAGTCCCACACGGCGGCGGCGAGCAGCGGCGGCAGCGAGCAGGCGCGCTTGACGTATTCGCGCAGCGCGGGCCGCAGCAGGATCGACGGATCGAAGCGATCCTCGTGCTTGTGCCCCTCGATGAACAGTCGCGACATCTGGTGCGGCGTGAAGCCGTTGACCAGACCCGCCGCAATGAAGCTGCCGGCGCTGACGCCGACGTAGACCTCGGCGTCGTTCAGATCAATGCCGCGCAGCGCTTCCGCCAAGGCGGCAAGCGCGCCGATTTCGTAGATGCTGCCAAGCGGGCCGCCGCCGGCCAGCGCGAGTCCGATCCGAGCTGCACCCGCGCGCAGCGGTGCGCGGGGCGACGCGACCTTCTGCAATGGCGTCATCGGATACCGCGACGGCGTGCGCCGCCGCGATCCGTCCGCCGTTCAGGCCGAATTCAGGCCGCGGCCTTGCGTGCGCGCGGCGCCGGTTTCTTCGCCGCCTTGGCGCCCAGCTTGTGCACGCTGGCCGTCAGTTCTTCGACGCGCCTGGTCAGCGACTGGACTTCCTTCGACGTGGGTACGCCGAGCCGCTTCATGGCGCGCTCGACGCGCTCCTCGAACACCGACTCGAGGCGGTCCCAGCCATGATTGGCCTGCTTCTGCACTTCGCCCGCCACCTTGGCGACGCGGCTGGTGACTTCGTTGACCTTGTCCTCGGTCATCTGCATGGTCCGCTTCTGAATCGAGTTGCCTTCACGCACCAGCGCTTCGAAGACCTTGCTGCCTTCCTCCTGCGCCTTGGAGAACGCGCCAAGACCTGCCAGCCAGATCTGTTGCGCCGATTCCCTGATCGCGGCGGCCAGATTGCCGTTCTTGCCCGCTGCGCCTGCCACTGCCTTCAGCTTCCTGACCATCGTTCGCTCCTGTGCGTGGGTTTGAAACTCGCTGTGCCGTGAAGTCTAGGCAGCGCCGCTAGAGCCGGTGTACTAATGCGGTAGAGGAAGGCTCCTAGCGCGGGCGTGCTGCAGTGCGTGGTTAGAATCGCCCGGACAACACGAATCGAACCCGTAGAAGCAAAGGAGGAGATGCACCATGGAGTATTTCGTCACCGGGGCCTCGGGCTTCATCGGCAAGCGCCTGGTCGCGAAGCTGCTGGCGCGCCGCGGCGCGGTCGTGCATTTCCTGCTGCGCGAGGAAAGCCGGGACAAGGTCGATGCGCTGCTGGCCGACTGGGGCGTGGACGCGAAGCGCGCGCGCCCGGTGTTCGGTGACCTCGCGACGCCGAAGCTCGGTCTGTCGAAGGCGGACGGCAAGGCGCTTGCGGGACGGATCGATCACTTCTTCCACCTCGCCGCGATCTACGACCTGAAAGCCGACGCCGAGAGCCAGATCCGCGTCAACACCGAGGGCACGAGGAACGCGGTGCATCTGGCCAACGAACTGAAGGTCGGATGCTTCCAGCATGTGTCGTCGATCGCGGCGGCCGGCATGTACGAGGGCGTCTTCCGCGAGGACATGTTCGACGAGGCCGAGAACCTCGACCACCCGTACTTCGCGACCAAGCACGACTCGGAGCGGATCGTGCGCAAGGAGTGCAGGACGCCGTGGCGCATCTACCGCCCGGGCATGGTGGTCGGCGACAGCCGCACCGGCGAGATGGACAAGATCGACGGCCCGTACTACTTCTTCAAGCTGATCCAGCGCATGCGGCAGATGCTGCCGCCGTGGATGCCGACGATCGGCATCGAGGGCGGTCGCATCAACATCGTGCCGGTCGACTTCGTGGTCGACGCGATGGACCACATCGCGCACGCCAAGGGCCACGACGGCGAGGCGTTCCATCTGGTCGATCCGACGCCGTACCGGATCGGTGACGTTCTGAACCTCTTTGCCCGCGCCGGCCACGCGCCGCAGTTTGCGTTGCGAATCAACGCCGCGCTGTTCGGCTTCATCCCCAACAGCGTGAAGAAGGGCCTGCTCTCGCTGACGCCGGTCAAGCGCATCCGCGCCGCGCTGATGAGGGATCTCGGCCTGCCCGAGGACATCCTGCAATTCGTCAACTACCCGACCCGCTTCGACGCGCGCGAGGCGACCGCGGCGCTCAAGGGCACCGGCATCGAATGCCCGCGGCTGGAAGACTACGCGTGGCGGCTGTGGGACTACTGGGAGCGCCACCTCGACCCGGATCTGTTCGTCGATCACACGCTGAAGGGGCAGGTCGCCGGCAAGGTCGTGCTGGTGACCGGCGGCTCGTCGGGCATCGGGCTGGCGGCCGCGCACAAGATCGCCGCCGCCGGCGCGGTCACCGTGATCGTCGGCCGCGAGCAGGACAAGCTCGACGCCGCGAAAAGGGAGATCGGCGCCGCGCTGAAGGAATCCGGCAGCGCCAACGGCGGCCAGGTGGTGACGTTCTCCGCCGACCTGGCGTCGATGGAAAGCTGTGACAAGCTGATCGCGTGGCTGGTCGAGAACTACGGCGGCGTCGACGTGCTGGTCAACAATGCCGGCCGCTCGATCCGCCGCGGCATCGAGTCGAGCTACGACCGTTTCCACGATTTCGAACGCACGATGCAGCTCAACTACTTCGGCTGCCTGCGCATCACGATGGGCCTGTTGCCGCACATGGTCGCCAAGCATCGCGGCCACGTGATCAACATCAGCTCGATCGGCGTGCTGACCAACGCGCCGCGCTTCTCCGCCTACGTGGCGAGCAAGGCCGCGCTCGACGCGTGGACGCGCTGCGCGGCGAGCGAATACATCGACGTCGGCGTGACCTTCACCACCATCAACATGCCGCTGGTGCGCACGCCGATGATCGCGCCGACCAGGATCTACCAGAACATGCCGACGCTGGCGCCGGAGGAAGCGGCGGATCTGATCGTGCAGGCAATCGTCGACAAGCCGGTGCGGATCGCCACCCGGCTGGGCGTGTTCGGCCAGGTGCTGCACGCGCTGGCGCCGCGCGCGGCGCAGATCGCGATGAACACGACGTTCCGCATGTTCCCCGACTCGGCTGCCGCCAAGGGGGCGAAGGAGGGCGAGAAGCCCAGGGCGACGCCCGATCAGATCGCGCTGGCGAACCTGATGAGCGGGATCCATTTCTGATGGGGGCGCGATCGACCCTCAGGCTCGGTCCTTCTCCATGCGGGAGAGGGGTTGGGACGAGGGCAGCGCGTGTCGGCATTCCTGCCTGCTGAAACGTGACGAATCCTTCCGCGTCGATCCAACCCGCGCCGCGCAGCGGCCCGTTCACGCTGTCGTGCGTGGTGCCGGTATACAACGAGGAGGCAGTCGTCGTCGACTTCCTGCGCGCGCTGCGCGCGACCGTGCAGCGGCTTACGCCACGGTTCGAGATCATCGTGGTCAACGACGGCAGCAAGGATGCGACCGGCGCGGTGGTGCGGCAACTCGCGCCGGAGCTGACGCTGACGCTGATCGAGTTGTCGCGCAATTTCGGCAAGGAAGCGGCGCTGACCGCGGGCATCGACCTGGCGCGCGGCGACTGCGTGCTGCTGATCGATGCCGACTTCCAGCACCCGCTGGAGACGGTGCCGCAGCTGGTCGATGCGTGGCGCGCGGGCTACGACATGGTGTACGGGCTGCGCACCGACCGCGCGGGCGAATCGTGGTTCAAGCGCGCCGGCTCGCGCCTGTTCTATCGGTTGATGGCGACCAGCCGGTCGATCCATATTCCGCCGGACGCCGGCGACTTCCGCGTGCTCGACCGGCGCGTGGTCGACGCGCTGAAGCGGTTGCCGGAGCGGCATCGCTTCATGAAGGGCCTGTATGCGTGGGTCGGATTCCGCTCGCTCGGCATCCCGTTCGAGGTCAAGGCGCGCGCCGGCGGCGCGACCTCGTTCAGCATGCGTCGGCTGCATTCGCTGGCGCTGACGGGCATCACCGCCTTTTCCAACCTGCCTCTGCGCATCGGCGGCGTGATCGGCGCGGTGATCGCGGTGTTCGCGTTCATCTGGGGCGGCTGGATCGTGATCGAGCGCATCTACTTCGGGCAACCGATCCAGGGCTTCGCGACGCTGGCCGCGTCGATCCTGTTCTTCGCCGGCGTGCAGCTCATTTCGATCGGCGTGCTGGGCGAGTACCTCGGCCGCGTATACGACGAAGTCAAGGCGCGCCCGACGTATCTGGTCGCCCGGCTGGACGACTACAGCCCGCTGCTCGACGTGCCGGCCGGCGTGCCGCGGCAGCCGACGCACGCATGATCAGGCAGGTCGTTCGCTTCGGCCTCGTCGGTGCGGCCGCGGCGGCGACGCACTTCGTGGTCGCCGTCGCTTGCGTGCGCGCCCTGGCGCTCGACCCGCAGATCGCGAACGTGGCCGGCTTCCTGATCGCGTTCGGCGTCAGCTTTCTCGGCCAGTGGCGCTGGACGTTCGGCGCACACGGCGCGCCGCTGATGCGCGCGCTGCCGTCCTACTTCCTGGTCTCCTTCGGCGGCTTCGCGGCCAACGCAGCGGCGTACCGCTGGCTGCTGACGCACACGAGCCTGCGCTACGACGTCGCGCTGGCAGCGGTGCTCGTCGCCGTTGCGGCGATGACTTTTCTTCTTTCCCGCTTTTGGGCCTTCCGGAGGGCAAGCTGATGGCACGCCGCATGGCGCTGTGCGCGGACGATTACGGTTACAACGCCGCGGTCGACGAGGCGATCCTCGCGCTCGTCGACGCGAAGCGGCTGGGCGGGGCGAGCTGCATGGTCGACGCACCGCGTTTCGCGCAGGCTGCCGTGCCGCTGCGCGAGCGCGAACGCGAGATCGACATCGGACTGCACTTCAACCTGACCGAGTCCTTTCCCGGCTCGCCGCGAATCGCCGGGTTGAATCCGCTGATCGTGCTCGCGTGGCTGCACGGGCTGAGCGCGAGCGACATCATGCAGCGGATGCGGCGCCAGCTGGCGAAGTTCGAAGGCGCGTTCAAGCGCATGCCCGCCTACATCGACAGCCACCAGCATGTGCATCAGTTCCCGGTCGTCCGCGACGCAGTGCTGCGTGAACTCGACGCGCGCTACGGCGCGCGGCGCCTGCTGATCCGCAACACCGCCTCGGCGGCCGACGGCAAGGCGCGCGCGCTCTCGTTGCTAGGCGGGCGCACGCTGAAGGAGAACCTGCGGCAGCTCGGCTGGCCGACGAATCTCGATTTCGTCGGCGCCTACCGCTACGCGAAAGGCGCCGGTTTTCCGGCGCTGGCCGCGGGCTGGCTGCGGACGCTGAAGGACGGCGCGATCTGGATGTGTCATCCGGCGACGCGTGCCGAACCGAACGATCCGATCGGTGCGTTCCGTGTCGCGGAGTTCGAGTGGTTCTCGTCGCCGAGCTTTGACCCGGAGCGCCTGCCGGCGAGCATCGAGCTGGTGCGCCCGAGCGGGCTGTTACGCGCGGAGCACTGAGTGCACTTCGTCCGCGACGATGCGCCACGCGCGCTCGTCCGCGACGAGCGCGAGGTGTCCGACGCCTTCGAGAGTCCGCTCGCCCGCACCCGGGAGCAGCGGGCTCGAGCGCGGCACGATCAGGTTGTCGTCGCGGCTGGCGATGCAGACGAACTTCGCGCGCAGCGCGGCGCCTTCTGACGCGGCGAGCCGCGCGAGGTAATCCGAACCCGCGGCCATCTGCCTGGCGTTGCGGCCAAGACCGAACCGGCCGAACACGGTGCCGTGATGCGGCGTGGCGAGCGTGATCACGCGCGCCACCCGGGCATCGCCGTGGCGGCGCAGATACGCGCGCGCCGCGATGCCGCCCATGCTATGGCAGACGAGGATCGCGCGCGCGGCGCCGCTGGCTTCGAGCAGCCGCGTGAGCGCCACCTGCACGCTGTCCGCGTAGCGGTCGATGTCGGCGAACAAGGGCTCGAGATCGACGGTCGCGATCGTGCAGTCGTGCAGCACGCCGGAGTCGAGCAGCGGCTGCCACACCGCGCGGTTGCACAGGTAGCCGTGGATCAGCAGCAGCGCCGGCCGGTGCGGATCGTGCGGGATCGGGTCGTCGGCGCGGCTTCGGAAGGGGAAGCGCCACAGGAACATGCGCTGCGAGGTCATCGACTCGCGCCACCACACCGCGAGCACGCGCGCCAACGACGTGCGCGGCCGGCGCGGGTCGACGATGCTGCCGACGACGATCTGGATCGCGATCGACAGCGGCGCGACCGTGAACGGCACGGCCAGCCCGATCGCGAGCGCATAGACGCGCGGCACGCCGTCCGGCAGGCACCACGCGGTGATCGCGGTCGCGGCGGCGACGATCGACGCCAGTCCGACTCGCAGCCCGGCCGCGAGCGTCATGCCAAAGCGCGGCGCTGCGGCTCGATGTCGATCCACTTGAAGAAGTCGCGCGCGAACGGATGGCGGCGATAGCCGATCAGCCACGGATGCCACAGGTCGTTGGTGATGCGGTGGCACTTGACCTTGTACGGCATCCAGGCGACGAACTGGCGCTTCATCTGGTAGATGACGGCGTCGCGCTCGGGGCCGTCGGGAAGCTGCCGCTGGCGGTCGTACAGGCGGTCGTACGCGGGCAGACTGAATCGCGCGAAGTTGGAGCCGCCGATGGAGCGGCTGGCGCCGAACGCGAGGAAATCGTCCGAGTCGGGGCCGGTCGCGGAGTTGCCGAGTTCCCACATCATCAGCTTGCCGGCGCGCGCGGCTTTCAGGTTCTCCGGCCACTGGTTGACCTTGAATTCGACGCGAATCCGCAGCCGGTCGAGCTGGCGCTTCCACAATTCGTTGAAGGCGCGGTCGCTCTGGCTCGACTGGGTGGCGAACTGCAGCACCAGCGGCGAGCCGTCCGGACGCTCGCGCCAGCCGTCGCCATCGCGGTCGACATAACCGAACGTGTCGAGCAGTGCGTTTGCCCTGGCGCGGTCGAACTCGCTCATCTCGCTGACGAAATTCGGGTCGTAGCCCGAGGTCAGCGGCGGCACTTGCGACTGCGCAGGAATCGCGGCACCGTTGCGGATCAGTCGGATCTCCTCGTCGATATCGTAGCCGAGAGCGATCGCGCGCCGCAGCGCCACCTGCTGCGGCTGGTAGCCGCCGACCGTCGGGTCGTCCATGTTGAAGTAGGTGAACGCGACGTCCGGATTGATCTGCCGCTCCAGCTCGATGCCGCGCCGCGCGAGCGAAGGCGCGAGCCGCCCATTCGGCGCGGCGACGTTGATGAATTCCAGCGGCACGTTGACCGTGTCCTGCTCGCCGTTCAGGAACGCCAGCCAGCGCGGCTGGCTTTCGTCGATCACCGACAGCTCGACGCGGTCGATCAGCGGCAGCTTGCGGCCCTTCAGCCGCGCGAGCATTTCCTGCCCACGCACGTCGTCCGCGGCCGGCTGAGCGTCGTAGAACTCGTCGCGATAGGCCGGACTGCGCTCGAGCACCATGCGCGACGAGCGCTTCCACTCGACCAGTCGGAAGGGTCCGGTGCCGACCGGGTGCGCCATGATGTCGTCGCCGTACAGTTCGACCACTTCGCGCGCCACGCCGCCGAACACGCGCGCATCGGTCATGTTGTCATGGAAGCGCGGGCCCGGCTGCGCGAGCCTGACCTGGAACGTGTAGCGGTCCAGCGCGCGGATGCCTTCGATCTCGGCGTCGTAGTCGAAGCGGCCGGTGTCGAGCGCGAGCTTGCGCAGTTCGGCCAGGCCGATGATCTGCGAACTCGACAGCGACGGATACAGCGGCGACTTCCAGCGCGGGTCGGCGAGGCGCTTGACCTGGTACACGTAATCGGACGCGACCAGCTCGCGCCGCTTGCCTTTGAACGCCGGGTCGTCCTGGAACCAGATGCCGGGCCGGATGCGGACGTTGAAGGTGCGGAAGTCGCTCGAGATCTCAGGCAGCGCGACGGCGGTGCGCGGCTTCAGCACCACGGGGCGCGCGAGGTAGTCGTACTGCAGCGGCGGATCGAAGATGTTCGCCACCACGTAATTCGAATACAGGTCGTTGATCTGCGCCGGATCGAATCCGGTCTCGCCCGCGTTGAACGCCCAGCGGAACGTGCGCGTGGCTGTCGGCGCTGCCGCGGCCGCGCGCGGCAGTGCGGTCGCGGCGCCGAGCGCGCCTGCCGCGTTCAGAAGCTGGCGTCGTTTCATGATGCCGCTCGCGCCTGCGCGCCGGCGTCGATGTCGATGAAATGCCACCACTCCTGCGAGAAGAACTGGCGCCGGAAGCCGATCAGCCAGGGCTGCGCCAGATCGGTCAGGATGCGGTGCACGTGGAACTTGTAAGGCGCGTACGCGATCAGCAACTTCTTGCCCTCGAAGAAGAGGCGATCGCGCTCGGGGCCGTCGGGGATCTCGCGCATGCGGTTGTACAGCACATCGAATTCCTTCAGCCGGAAGCGGGCGAGATTCTGGCCGCCCGAGTGCGCCGAAGCGCCACGGTCGAACGCCGGCTGGCCGTCCGGCGCGGCAGAAGAGTAGCCGAGGCTCCACACCATGAGTCTTCCTGCGCGTGCGTTCTTCAGGTGCTCCGGCCATTTGGCCGGCCTGAAATCGATGCGGATGCCGAGGGCGGTCAGGTCCTTGCGGCGCAGTTCGTCCCGTTGCCGCGCGCGCTGGTCCGGCGTCGTGGCCCATTCGAGGACGAGCGGGGACCCGTCGGGACGCTCGCGCCAGCCATCACCGTCGCGATCGATGTAGCCGAACAGGTCGAGCAGCGCCTTGGCGCGCGCGAGGTTGTATTCGCCGTTCTCGCTGACGAAATTCGGGTCGTAGCCGGTCAGGTGCGGCGCCAGCGGCGATTGCGCCGGTACCGCCTGGCCGTGCCAGTACAGGCGAATCTCCTGGTCAATGTCGATGGCGAGGCAGATTGCGCGCCGCAGCGCGACCTTATCTTGCGTGTAGCCGCCGACGACCGGATCCTCCATGTTGAAGTACGTGATCGTCACGTCCGAGTTCAGCACGCGCGACATCCGCACGCCCTGCCGGGCCAGGTTGGGCGCGAGCCGGCCGTTGGGGACCGCCAGGTCGACGAACTCGAACGGCAGCCGCTCGACCAGGTCGAACTCCCTGCTCAGGAACGACAGCCAGCGCGGCTGCGTCTCCTCGACGATCGAGATCTCGACGCGATCGACGATCGGCAGCCGCCGGCCGCGCAGACGCTGTGCGAGTGCGCGCCCTTCGGCGTCGTCCTCGCTCGGCTCCTCGTTCCAGAATTCCTCGCGGAAGGCCGGGCTGCGCTCGAGCGCGATCCGCGAGGAGCGCCGCCACTCGGTCAGCCGAAACGGCCCGGTGCCGACCGGGCGCGCCATGATGTCGTCGCCATAGGCTTCGACCACTTCGCGCGCGACCGCGCCGTACAGGTCGCTGCCGGCGATCACCTGCAGAAAGCGCGGGCGCGGCTGCGCCAGCCGAAACTGCAGCGTGTAGCGATCGAGCGCGCGCAGGCCGGCCACCGGCCGGTCGTAGTCGAATGGTCCCTTGTTCTTCAGCGCCTCGTCGCGCAGCGCGTCGAGGCCGATGATCTGCTGTTCCGCGAGCGTTGCGTACGTCGGCGACTTCCAGCGCGGATCGAAGAAGCGCTTGAACGAATACACGTAGTCGGCGGCGGTCAGCTCGCGCTGCTCGCCCTTGAACGCGGGGTCGTCCTGGAAGCGGATGCCGGGACGGATGCGGATCGTCCAGACGGTGAAGTCGCCGGAGACCTCGGGCAGCGCGTCCGCGGTGTTCGGCTTGATCCGGAACGGACGCGTCAGATAATCGTAGCGGTACAGCCCGTCGAAGATGTGCGCGGTGACGATGCGCGAATACAGATCGACGATCTGCGCCGGATCGAAGCCGGTCTCGGCGACTTCGAATGCGTAGCGCAGCACCTTGCGCCGCGGCGCGTCCTGCGGCGCCGCGGCCGCGCGCGCCGCCGCAGGCAGCGCAAGCAGCGATTGCACCAGCGCGCGGCGGGATCGTGAAACTCGGGGCATGCTGGCGGCTCGGTCGGTCAGGCTTCCGTTGGCTCGTGCCAAGGGCCTCGGCATAATGCCAACCTTTCGCGCGATGCGGGCCACGAGTTCGCGCCGCGGAGCAACCACCGAAGGGCGCGACGGCGCGCCGCACACGTGACCGCGTACATCTTGCGCAGACTGTGGCAGATGATCCCGACACTGGCGGGCGTCATCCTGCTGGTGTTCTTCCTGTTCAAGTTCTTCGGCGGCGATCCGGCCGAGATCCTCGGCGGCCTGCTGGCCACGCCCGAGCAGATTCAGGCGATTCGACAGCAGCTCGGGCTGAACGATCCCTGGTACGTGCAGCTGTGGATCTTCGTCAAGGCGATCTTCAGCTTCAGCTGGGGAAAGTCCTGGGCGACCAGCGAGCCGGTCGCGCACATCTTCGCCACGCGGCTGCCTGCCACGCTGACGGTGATGGTCCCGATCCTGCTGCTCGACGTGACGCTCGGTGTGGCCGCCGCGATGGCGGTCGCCTACGTGCGCGGGTCACTGACCGACCGCCTGGTGATGATCATCACGACGGTGATGCTGTCGATCTCGTTCCTGGTCTACATCATCGTCGGCCAGTGGCTGTTCGGCTTCTACCTCGGCTGGTTTCCCGTGCAGGGCTGGAGCGACAGCGTGTGGCGGAACCTGACCACGTACGACGTGCTGCCGGTGATGCTGGCGGTGTTCGTCGGGCTGGCGCCGCAGACGCGGCTGTACCGCACCTTCTTCCTCGACGAGCTGGGCCACGACTACGTACGCACCGCGCGCGCCAAGGGCGTGTCGGAGAACACGATCCTGTTCAAGCACGTGCTGCGCAACGCGCTGATCCCTGTGCTGACCAACGTCAGCGTGCAACTGCCCGGCATCTTCATCGGTTCGTTCCTGATCGAGACGTTCTTCTCGATCCCGGGGTTGGGACGCGAGGTGCTGCTGGCGGTCAACCGCAGCGACTACCCGGTGATTCAGGCGGTCACCGTGTACCTCGCGGTGCTGACGATGTTCATCAACCTGCTCGCCGACATCCTGTACAAGTTCGTCGATCCGCGCGTGGTGCTGAAATGACCGCGGTCGCCTCGCCTTCGTACCTGCCTTCGGGTGTCGCGAGCTCCGAGGGCGTGTGGCGTGCCGCGTGGCGGCGGCTGCGCCACGACCGCGTCGGCATGGTGTCGCTGGCGGTCGTGATCGCCTTCCTGCTGCTGATACTCGCCTCGGCGCTCGGGCTGGTGGCGCGCGACTGGCAGATGGAGATCGCGGTGCCGAACGCGCCGCCGACCTTCGTCGGCCCGGCGCCGCAGGACTCCTCGACCGATCCGCTGGCGCGCGTGGCGCCGAAGGACGCCAAGCCGGTCGACCTGTCCGACATCGATCCGCTGGCGCCGAAGTACAAGGAATGGGCCGAGCGCGCCGCCAGGATCGAGATCAGCCAGCCGCACCGGGCGGAGACGCTGCCGTTCGGCGCCGACCGGCTCGGGCGCGACGTGCTCGCGAAATCGGTCAAGGGCGCGGAGATCTCGATCTTCGTTGGCGTGTTCGCCGCCGTCGTCGCGACCTTGATCGGTACCGTGCTCGGCGCACTCGCCGGCTACATCGGCGGCCGGGTCGGCGACTTCCTCGAGTGGGTCTACAACGTGTTCACGTCGGTGCCCGACATCCTGCTGATCTTCGCGTTCGCGGCGGTGTTCGGGCGCGGCATCGGCACGGTGGTGCTGATCCTGGGGCTGACCGGCTGGACCGGCATGTACCGCCAGGTGCGCGCCGAGTACATCAAGCACCGCACGCGCGAATACGTGCGCGCCGCCGAGGCGATCGGCGTATCGAACCTGGCGCGCATGTTCGTGCACATCCTGCCCAACGTCAGCCACGTGGTGCTGGTGCGGATGTCGCTGCTGGTCGTGGGCTTCATCAAGGCCGAGGTGATCCTGTCGTTTCTCGGGCTCGGCGTGCCGGTCGACCAAGTGTCGTGGGGGACGATGCTGTCGGAGGCGCAGTCGGAACTGGTGCTCGGCCGCTGGTGGCAGCTCGCGTCGGCCACGCTCTTCATGGCGACCTTCGTCACCGCGTTCTCGCTGCTGACCGATGCGCTGCGCGATGCACTGGATCCGAAGCTGAGGTAGGGAATGTCCGGAGCGCTATGTGTCATTCCCGCGAAAGCGGGAATTCAGTGCCGGCGCTGCACAAACTGGATGCCCGCTTGCGCGGGCATGACACTCGCGGTGCGTTCGCCGTCATGACGAACCTCGTCTCCGTCCGCGACCTGCACGTGTCGTTCCGGCTCGGCAAGGCGCGCGTGGCCGACGCGGTCCGCGGCGTCAGCTTCGACGTGCCGCAGAACGCGACGGTGGCGCTGGTCGGCGAATCGGGTTCGGGCAAGTCGGTATCGGCGATGTCGATCGTTCGCCTGCTGCCCGACAACGCGATCGTCGGCAGCACGAGCGTGGTCGAATTCGGCGGCCGCGACCTGCTGCGCGAGCCGGACGAAGCGTTGCGCCGCATCCGCGGCAAGGACATCGGCGTCGTGTTCCAGGAGCCGATGACGTCGCTGAACCCGGTGTTCACCGTCGGCGACCAGATCGCCGAGGCACTGCGGCTGCACATGAATCTTTCGCGCGCGCAGGCGCGGGAGCGCGTGATCGAAGTGCTGGCCGAGGTCGGCATCCCTGAGCCGAAGGCGCGCGCCGCGAGTTTCCCGCACGAACTGTCCGGCGGGCAGCAGCAGCGCGTGATGATCGCGATGGCGATCGCGTGCGAGCCGAAGCTCCTGATCGCCGACGAGCCGACCACCGCGCTCGATGTGACGGTGCAAAGGCAGATCCTCGAACTGGTCGCCGGCCTGCAGCGCAGGCGCAGGATGTCGGTGCTGTTCATCAGCCACGACCTCGGCGTGGTGGGCGAGATCGCGGATCGGGTCGTCGTGATGCGCGAAGGCGTGGTGCGCGAGGCGGGCGCGGTCGATCGAATCTTCGCCGCGCCGCAGAACAGCTATACCAAAGCCCTGCTCGCCTGCCGGCCGCGGCTCGACGCGAAGCCCAAGCGGCTGCCGGTGATCGACGACTTCATGCGCGGCGGTGCGCCGATTCTCGTCACCGAGCAACGGGTGGCGCGGCCGGCCGCGCCGAAGCCGCTGATCGAGGCGAAGGGGCTGCGCAAGGAGTACCGGCTGAAGACGGGCCTCTTGAAGCACAAGACGATCGAGGCGGTGAAGGACGCGTCGTTCACGCTGTCGTGCGGCCGCACGCTCGGTGTCGTCGGCGAATCGGGTTCGGGCAAGACCACCGTGGGGATGCTGCTGATGCGGCTGGTCGATGCCACGCGCGGGCAGGTTTTCTACGACGGCGCCGACCTGCTCGCGCTCACCGACGCGCAGATGATGGCGTACCGGCGCCGCATCCAGATCATCTTCCAGAACCCGTATGCGTCGCTGAATCCGCGCTTCACCGTCGGCCAGATCCTGGCCGAGCCGATGAAGGTGCACGGCATAGGCGCCAGCGACGGCGATCGCTACCAGCGCGCGGTCGCGCTCGCGCGCCGCGTCGGGCTGGCGCCGGACAGCGTGTACAAGTACCCGCACGAGTTCTCGGGCGGCCAGCGGCAGCGGATCGCGATCGCGCGTGTGCTGTCGATGCAGCCCGAGGTGATCATCTGTGACGAGTCGGTATCGGCGCTCGATGTGTCGGTGCAGGCCACGGTGCTGAACCTGCTGCTCGACCTGCAGGACGAGTTCGGCATCAGCTACATCTTCATCAGCCACGATCTCGCCGTGGTCAAGTACATGGCCGACGACATCGTCGTGATGAACGCGGGCGAGATCGTCGAGCGCGGCACGGCCGATGCGATCTACGAGAGCCCGCAGCACGAGTACACGAAGCGGCTGCTTGGCTCGATCCCGCACGGGTATCAGGGGCGCAGCAGCGGCCGCAGCGCGTAGAGTCCGAGCGCGGGCCCGATCGCCAGCCACGGCAGCAGATGCGCCAGCGGCAGCGCGCCCGCCGCGGCCGCGAACAACTGGATGCTGACGATAGAGATCGCGAAGCCGATGCTGTTGACGAAGGTGAGCACGCTGCCCACCACGTCGCGCGGCGAATTCAGCGCGGTCAGCGACGAGAACTGCGGCGAGTCGCCGACGATCGTGACGCCCCACACGAAGAGCCAGAGCCAGAACAGCGGCAGAGGCGCCCCGAGCGCGAGCGGCGCGAGCAGGCAGCAGGCGCCGCTCGTTGCGAGTTGAATCGCGGCCACGCGCGCGCTGCCGAACTTCAGCGCCGCCCAGCCGCCGACCGCGCAGCCGAGGAATCCGGCGCCGATGATCGAAAACGCCGTCGCCGACACGTGCTGCGCGCCGACGCGCGCGCCTGCGATCAACGGCAGCAGCGCCCACATCGCGTACAGCTCCCACATGTGGCCGAAGTAGCCGAACGCGGACGCGCGCACCTTCGGGTCGCGCCAGATCACCGCGAGCGCGGCCGGCCTGATGCGCGCGGCGCGCGGCAGGTGCGGGCTGTCGGGAACGAGTACGTAGAGCGCCACGCCGCCGGCCGCCGCGATCAGCGACACCGCCAGCATCACGCGCTGCCACGGCCAGCCGGCGCCGAGCGCGCGCAGCCCGTGCGGCAGCGCCGTGCCGAGCACGAGCGCGCCGATCAGCAGCCCGAGCGCCGCGCCCAGGCCGCGCGAATACCACGCGGCCGCGATCTTCATGCCCACCGGATAGATGCCGGCGAGGAAGAAGCCGGTCGCGAAGCGCAGCAGCACGAGCGCGGCGTACTCGTGCGCCACCGCGATGCCGAGCGCGTTGGCGAGCGCGCCTGCGAGCGCGCACAGCAGGAAGACGAGGCGCGGCGAAAAGCGATCGGCGATCGTCAGCACGGCGAAGCTCAGCGTGCCGGCGATGAAGCCCAGTTGCACTGCCGAGGTCAGCGTGCCGAGCGCGGTGGCGGGTAGCGCGACCGCGCGCTGCAGGTCAGGCAGCACGCCGTTGACCGCGAACCACAGCGATGTACCGGCGAGCTGCGCGCCGACGATCGTCGGCAGCACGCGGCGCGGAACGGCGGGATCGTCGCTGACGGCCATGGCCGGCGAATCTATCCCGACCGGGGAAGTCAGTCGAGCGCGGGCGAGGCGGCCTGCGTCAGTTCCGCGGCGAGCTGCTGCGCCGTCCGGTTGACGATGCCATAGATCGATAGCTGCGGATTGGCGCCGATCGAGGTGGGGAAGATCGAGCCGTCGTGCACGGACAGATTCTCGATCTGGAAGTGGCGTCCGCGCGGATCGACCACGCCGGTTCTTTCAGACGTTGACATGCCGCAGCCGCCCATCACGTGCGCACTGACCACGCGCATCGCGAGCGGTCGCATCGGCAGCAGCGCGATGGCCCGTCTTGCCTCGGCCAGGCTCGAATGCTCGCCCGACAATTCGTGCACCGGCGACACGGTCTTCGCACCGGCGGCGAACTGGATCTCGGCCATCACGGTAAGCGCGCGCCGCACGGCCTCCCAGATCGGCGCGTTCAACGGATAGTCGAGGACGGGGCTGCCGTCGCCTCGCAGATCGACGCGGCCGCCGCGGCTGTCCGGATGGAAGCCGTCGCGCAACAGCGCGAGCAGCACCTGCGCGTGCGCGAACTGCCGCATCAGCCGCGCATGCGCAGCGCCGAAGCCCTGCAGCGTCGAGGCGAACAGCACCGGGTGCAGCGGGGCGGCCTCGAGCTTGAAGCCGAGCGGGCCGTCGATCGCATCGGTCTCGAGGAAGTGGTCGCAGTACAGGCTTTGCGGCGCCCCTGCGTATCCGTCGATGCGCGGCTCGAACACCGCTGCCGAGATCACCGTCGGGTGCAGGAACGTGCGCAGTCCGAGCCGTCCGTACGGATCGGGCGCGGCCGACCGCAGCAGCAACGCCGGCGTGTTGATCGCCCCGCCCGCTGCGACGAAGTGGCGCGCGCGCACTTCGACCGTGACGCCGCTCGCGGCGAGCCCGTCCGCGCGCAGCGCCGCGCACAGCAGGCGCTCGACGCGGTTGCCGCTGAACTCGAAGCGCAGCGCGCGCAGCCGCGCGTACAGGCGCGCGCCGCGATCGAGCGCGGCCGGGATCGTCGTGATCAGCATCGACTGCTTGGCATTGGTCGGGCAGCCCATGCCGCAGTAGCCGAGGTCCCAGCACCCGCGCACGTTGCGCTGCATGGCCTTGACCGCGATGCCGAGCGCCGCGCCGCCTCGCCCGAGCACGGTGTTGTTGGCGTTCGGCGCGCTGCGCCACGGTTCGATGTTCAGGCGCCGCTCGACCTGCTCGAAGTACGGTGCCAGCGCATCGAAAGTGAAGTCGCGCAGGCCGAACCGCTCGCGCCAGAACGCGAGCGTGGCGGGCGGCGTGCGGAAGCTCGAGGTCCAGTTGACCGTGGTGGAACCGCCGACCGCGCGCCCTTGCAGGATGTTGATCGCCTTGTCCCTGGTCTTGCGGGCCGCCGATTCCCAGTAAAGCGCTGGATAGGCCTCGGACTCGCGCATACGGAAGTCGCGCGAGCTCGCGAGCGGGCCTTCCTCGATCAGGACGACGTTCAGCCCGGCCTTCGCCAGCAGCTCGGCGCTGATGCCACCGCCGGCGCCGGTGCCGACGATCGCCACGTCGCACTCGAGCGCGAGCGGCGTCGTCAGCGTCGAGGCGTCGACGAACTTCCAGCCGCGCGCCAGGCCGGCGGCGATCGGGTCGGGGATCGCGCCTGCTGGACTACCCTCGCGCTGCGCGCTCAGGGATTCGCGCTTGGGGCGGCCCGGCGCGCTCATAGATCGACCGGTCCCGGGTAGCCGATCGCGTTCCAGGTGGAGGGATCGGAGTAATACGGGCCGAGCGCGAGATCGTGCAGCGCCTGGTAGGCGGCTTGGAACAAATCGAATGAATGCGTGCGCCAGCGTTGCAGGAATGCGCCGACCTGCGCGACATCGGCATCATCCCAGCGCTCGACGCCGGCCAGCCAGCGTCCGGGCGCGGAGGCGAGCAGCGCGAACAGTTGCCCCAGTTCCGCGCGCGTCGGGGGCGGCAGTCCGGCGATGGTCACCTGCGTACGCGCCAGCGCGCCTGCCAGCGCGCGCGCGCGCGCGGCGGGCTCCGCAGGCAACGCACCGTCCAGAAGCGCGGGCAGCACGCCGTGCAGCACGAGCAGCGCATCGTCGCCCACGGCCGCATCGGGCGCCGAGCGGCGCAGCAGATAGCTCACACCGCCGGCGGCGGCGAGCAGCGCGCCGCCGGCCAGCCCGACTTTCAGGAGCGTGCGTCGCTGCATGTCAAACCGCAGTGCAAGCCTCTCACGTATTCTCCGGCGGCATTGTAGGAAGTCGCTGTAGAAGCGCCCGTCTAATGAGGCAGATTGCTGCGATGGCTCCCGGTGAATCGTCGGCCGCTCGACTCGCAACCGCGTTGAGGCGCGTCATCGAACTACGCCGTGCGCTCGATTCCGACGCGAAGCCGCGCGACGCCTGGCGCGCGGTCAAGCGTTGGCAGGCCGAGCGCCTGCGGCAGACGTACGCGGATCTGCTCGCGCAGCCGCGGCTGCGTCCCGCGTGCGAGTTCTTCCTCGCCGAACTCTACGGCGCAAAGGACTTCTCGCAACGCGACCAGGAGGCGCTGCGCGTGGTGCCGATGCTGGCGCGCATGCTGCCGGAACGCGCGGTGACAACGATGGTGCTCGCGGTCGAACTCGACGAACTGTCGGAGCGACTGGACGAGCGCGTGGCGCGCCGGATCACGGACGTGGTCGACGACGCCGGCTATGCGGCCGCGTATCGCGCCGCCGGCACGCCGGAGGAGCGCGCGCGCCAGATCGACACGATCGACCGCATCGGCCGTTCGCTGGAGCGGCTGGCGCGCGTTCCTTTCCTGCAGCCGATGCTGCACATGATGCGCGGCCCGGCGGAGATGGCGGGTCTGGGACACCTGCACCGATTCCTGCAGTCCGGCTTCGACGCCTTCGTGGCAATGGGCGCGGCGGGTGACTTCCTCGACACGATCCGCAGTCGCGAGACGGCGCTGATGAAGTCGCTGTTCGATGGCGGCCGGACATCGACGTCGATCACGATCGCTCCCTGACGACGCGCGTGCCCAGCAGCCGGTCGTGCAGCAATTGCCGGTCCGGTTGGGTGCGGCTGACGAGCAGCATGGCGGCGAAGCCGAGTGCGAACGCCAGCACGTCCCACAGCGCGTGGGTGTGGACGAGCGCGACGAACGCAAGCCCGGGCAGGAACAGCGTCCACGCCAGCACGTAGCGAATCACGGCGACGCGCAGCGACGGCGGCCGGCCGTCGCGGCCGACGAGCCTCAGGCGCCACGATTTCATCGCCAGCGTCTGTCCGCTGCGCGTCCAGCAGTAGACGAAGTAGGCGCCGAAGGCGACGAACAGCACGGCCTGCAGTATCCAGCGCTGATACGCGGCCAGCGGGTGCGTCCAGTGCGAGGCGGCGAGCACCGCATAGCCGACGATGAAGGCCACGCCGAACAGTAACAGCGCTTCGTAGATCATCGCCGCCAGGCGCAGCGGCATGCCGGGCGCCGGCATGGGGAGCGGGGTACCTGCGGAGGGCACTGGCGCGGGTGGGCCGCGGTCAACGCCGGGCGCAAGATGCTGGCGTTACCTGGCTTCGGCCTTCTTGGCTTCCCGGCCGCGGCCGTCGCGCAGCTTCCTGGCCGCGGCGCCGTTGCCGGAACGCGCCTTGTCGGACAGTTCGCGCTTGCGCTCCGGCGGCAGATCCTTGTATTCCTGGATCAGTGCCTGTCGCTGATCCGCGGGCAGCTCATAGGCCTTGCGGAAGTTTTCGCGCACGTTGCGTTTCTGTTCCGGCGACAGCCGCGCGAATTCGCCCATCCGCTCATGCAGGCGCTGCTTGCCCTCGGCCGTCAGGCTCGGATAGCGCTTGGCCACCTCGAGCCACTTGAGCTTGCGGTCGCGATCGAACCCTTCCCAGTCCTTCGCCAGCGGCGCCAGCGCGTCCTTCTGCGCCGGCGACAGCTCGTTCCAGGCCGGTTTCGATACGCGCACCGGCGTCGCTGGCTTCGCCGTCGCGGGCGGCTGCGCCTGGGCGGGCGCGAAAAGCACCGTGGCCGCGAATGCGGCCACGGCAATGCAGATTCGAAGTGCGGCAGACATTGCGACCGGGCACCGCATCCTAGTCAACGTGATCCTGATTCTTCAGAAGCACTCCGAACCCGGAATCCGCGAACGTGTCGATCGGACTTTCGTCCATCAGCACCGCGAAGTCCAGATCGGCCAGATGTTCGATCTGCTGCGTGCGTTGCCACTGATAGATGCCGATGAACCCCACCACCAGCGCCAGGATCGGCGCCGCCAGCCCGGCGCGATGCGCCCAGGTCCAGAAACCGCCGGGCGCCGGGCGCGCGGGCGCGGATCCAGCCACGGCGAGAGACGGCACCCACAGCTCGGCCTCGATCGGCGCGGCGCGGTGGCGGGCCAGCGCGCGACGGCGCGCCTGCTCGAGCCGATAGACGGCCTTGAAGTCCAGACGATCGACTCCCTCGTTCAGGACCTGGCGGACGCGATACGCAAATTCGGTCTCGTTCATAGCGTGATTCCCCGGTCGCGCAGCGCGCGTGCCAGGGCGTGGGTGGCACGCGAGCAATGGGTCTTGACGCTGCCTTCGGAACAGCCCATTGCCGCCGCCGTTTCCGCGACATCGAAATCTTCCCAGTAACGCAGCAGGAACGCCTCGCGTTGACGGACCGGGAGCCTGGCGATCTCCTCTTCGATGATCGCGATGACCTGCTCCCGCGAGACCTGGTCGGCCGCGCTTTCAGCGGCCGCTGAGCCCGCCAGCGCTTCGAGGGTTTCGAGCGGATCGGCATCCTCCTCGTCGGCCGGCGTCAGCGACGAAAACAGCGTGGTCCACGTCGAGCGCACCTTCTGCCGCCGGAAGTGGTCGTGCAGCGTGTTCTGCAGGATGCGCGTGAAAAGCAGCGGCAGTTCGACGGCCGGCCGGTCGCCGTAGTTCTCCGCCAGCTTAATCATGGCGTCCTGGACGATGTCCTGCGCGGTGTCGCCATCGCGCACGGCAAAGGCGGCCTGCTTGAAGGCCCGGCGCTCGACGCTGGCGAGGAATTCGGAGAGTTCTTCTCGAGTGGCCATCCACACGTGCCGGCATCGAAATTGACGTCTTGCCGGGCAGGCCCGATGAGGGCGCGCGAATCCTATCAGAGGGTGCGGTCTTTCCCGCTCGGCGTCGCCGATGCGGCGGTCGATTTGCCCTGGCTGATGCACTGCAGTATCGTGACAAGGTCTTGCGTCACAAGAGGCTGGGTTCACAGTCAGCCGGTTCGTCCAAGCGAAGGGCCGCACCGTCCGTCACGAGCGGATATGGAACGGCATCCAATCAATCTCCAGCAGGACCTTGAGAGGAGCAGCAGCATGCAGACCATCAGCGCGGAAACGCGCGCCGAAACCCGCGTTACGGCCCCAAGGACCGAACTTCTGAACGGCGCGGAAATCGTCGTTCGGTGCTTGCAGGAAGAGGGCGTCGAGCACATCTTCGGCTATCCGGGCGGCGCGGTCCTCTACATCTACGACGAAATCTTCAAGCAGGACCGCTTCCAGCACATTCTGGTGCGGCACGAGCAGGCCGCCGTCCACGCAGCCGACGCGTACTCGCGTTCCAGCCGCAGGATCGGCGTCGCGCTTGTCACCAGCGGACCCGGCGTCACGAACGCGGTCACCGGGATCGCGACCGCGCACATGGATTCGATTCCGCTCGTGATCATCACGGGCCAGGTGCCGACGCACGCGATCGGCCAGGACGCCTTTCAGGAGTGCGACACGGTCGGCATCACGCGCCCCTGCGTGAAGCACAACTTCCTCGTCAAGGACGTGCGCGATCTGGCAGCGACGATCCGCAAGGCGTTCTACATCGCGGCGACCGGACGCCCCGGGCCCGTGCTGGTCGACATTCCGAAGGACGTCACGGTCGCGAAGTGCGAATTCAGCTATCCGCGCGACCTGACCCTGCGCTCGTACAACCCGGTCGTCAAAGGGCATCAGGGGCAGATCAAGAAGGCGGTGCAACTGCTGATGAGCGCCGAGCGGCCGATGATCTACAGCGGCGGCGGGGTGATCCTGTCGGATTCGTCGGAGCTGCTGAACCGGCTCGTCAATCTGCTCGGCTTTCCGTGCACCAGCACGCTGATGGGGCTGGGCGGCTTCAAGGCGTCCGACCCGAAATTCATGGGCATGCCCGGCATGCACGGCACGTACGAGGCCAACATGGCCATGCAGCACTGCGACGTGCTGCTCGCCGTCGGCGCGCGCTTCGACGATCGCGTGATCGGCAACCCGAAGCACTTCGCGCAGATTCCGCGCAAGATCATCCACATCGACGTCGACCCCTCGTCGATCTCCAAGCGCGTCAAGGTCGACGTGCCGATCGTGGGCGACGTGAGGGAGGTGCTGGTCGATCTGCTGGCGCAGATCGAGGCGTCGGGACCGAAGCCGAATGCGCCGGCGCTGAAGGCGTGGTGGGCGCAGATCGACGAGTGGCGCCGGCGCGAGTGCCTGAAATACGACCGCAGCGCGGACATCATCAAGCCGCAGTACGTGATCGAGAAGCTGTGGGAGGTCACCAAGGGCGACGCGTTCATCACCTCCGATGTCGGCCAGCACCAGATGTGGGCGGCGCAGTACTACCGCTTCGACCAGCCGCGGCGCTGGATCAACTCGGGCGGCCTGGGCACGATGGGCGTGGGATTGCCGTACGCGATGGGCGTGCAGAAGGCAAATCCCGGCGCGCAGGTCGCGGTGATCACCGGCGAGGCGTCGATCCAGATGTGCATCCAGGAGCTGTCGACCTGCAAGCAGTACGATTTCACGCCGAAGATCGTCAACCTGAACAACCGCTATCTGGGCATGGTGCGGCAGTGGCAGCAGATCGAATACGGTAGCCGCTATTCGCATTCCTACGTCGACGCGCTGCCGGACTTCGTCAGGCTCGCCGAGGCCTATGGCCACGTCGGCATGATGATCACCCGGCCGGCCGACGTGGAGCCGGCGCTGCACGAGGCGTTCGGCAAGCACAGGGACCGGCTGGTGTTCCTCGACTTCATCACCGATCCGAAGGAGAACGTGTGGCCGATGGTGAAGGCGGGCAAGGGGCTGACCGAGATGCTGCTCGGCTCGGAGGCCCTGTGATGCGACACATCATTTCGGTCCTGCTCGAGAACGAAGCCGGCGCGCTGTCACGGGTGGTGGGGCTGTTCTCGGCGCGCGGCTACAACATCGAGACACTGACGGTGGCGCCGACCGAGGACGCATCGCTGTCACGGATGACGATCGTCACGGTCGGCTCGGACGACATCATCGAGCAGATCACCAAGCACCTGAACCGCCTGATCGAGGTGGTCAAGGTGGTCGACCTGACCGAGGGCGATTTCACCGAGCGCGAGCTGATGCTGATCAAGGTGCGCGCGGTCGGCAAGGAGCGCGAGGAGATGAAGCGGATGGCCGACATCTTCCGCGGCCGCATCATCGACGTGACCGAGCGCACCTACACG
>JAKORH010000135.1 GCA_029777935.1 Pseudomonadota bacterium | reverse complement strand
GTTCCTGCTGGCGTCGTTCACCACCGACTGGCGCTTCACGCCGGCGCGCTCGCGCGAGATCGTCGAGGCGCTGATCGCCAATGACCGCGACGTGATCTACGCCGAGATCGACGCGCCGCACGGCCACGACGCGTTCCTGCTCGATGATCCGCGCTACCACGCGGCGGTGGCGGCGTATTTCGACAACATTGCACGCGAAGTGGGCGCATGACGCTGCGCTCCGACCTGCAGCTCATCGCCGGCTGGATCGCGCCGGCGACGCGTGTGCTCGACCTGGGCTGCGGCGACGGCGCGTTGCTGGCGCATCTGCGCGATGCGCAGCGGTGCCGCGGCTACGGGGTGGAGATCGACGACGCCCACGTGCTCGAATGCATCCGCCGCCGCGTGAACGTGATCCAGTCCAACCTCGACGCCGGGCTGCGCATGTTCAGCGACGACATGTTCGACATCGTCGTGCTGTCGCAGACCCTGCAGGCGATGCACCGCGTCGAGGACGTGCTGCGCGAAATGGCCCGCGTGGCGCGGCATGGCATCGTGAGTTTTCCGAACTTCGGCCATTGGCGCCACGCGCTGGCGCTGCTGGGCGGGCACATGCCGGTCACCCGATCGATTCCGTACCAGTGGTACGACACGCCGAACATCCACCTGTGCACGCCGAAGGATTTCGAGATCCTTGCCGCCAAGCTCGGCTTCGCCATCAAGCAGCGCGCACTGCTCGCCGACGGCGAACCGGTCGAGTTCGCACCGCATCTGCGCGCGACGCTCGCGGTGTACCGTTTTGACATGAGGTGATGAGCCATCGCCGGGCCGTCCCAAGATGGCTCGCTCCCCCTTGGGGGGACAGCGACGAAGGAGCGAAGGGGGCCAACCATGAGCCTGCGCGACAAGCTGGTGCGGAACATCGATGAAGTGCCGCTCGAACGATTCGAGCGCGCGCCGATGTACGACACGCGCTGCGGCGGCGTGATCGGCCCGCGCGTGGCGGGCACGGCGGCACGCGACCTCGGCGCCGGCTACGACATCCTGGCGCCGGGCAGGATCTCGTGCCCGTACCACTCGCACCACGCCGAGGAGGAAATGTTCGTGATCCTCGAGGGCGAAGGCACGCTGCGCGTGGCCGGCGAGATGATCCCGATCCGGGCCGGTGACGTGATCGACATCCCGCCCGGTCCCGGGTACCCGCACCAGATCATCAACACGTCGAACGCGCCGCTGCGCTACCTGTCGATCAGTACGCAGAAGAGTCCCGAGGTGTGCGAATACCCGGACTCCGGCAAGTACGGCGTCTACACGCGCAAACAGGGCGGCATCGTCAACGGCCGCCGCATCCACCGCGCGGAATCCGACCTCGACTACTGGGACGGCGAGCCCTGATCCGGCTGCACGCGCGCGCCCTTGCGCCCGTGCGTTCGCCACAGCAGCAGCAGCAACAGCAACGGCGGGATCGCGGTCAATCCGGTGGCGATGAAGGCGGTGGCGTAGGCACCCAGCAGTCCATATGTCGGCGCGAGCGCATCGACCGCGATCCCCGAGAACCCCTTGAGGAACTTGCCGAGCAGCGCGTACGTGGACGAAAGCATCGCGAACTGCGTTGCCGTGTAGCCGAGGCTGGTCAGGCTCGACATGTAGGTCACGAGCGCCACTCCGGCGAACGCCTGCGCGAAGGCATCGAGCGACATCACGGCGGCGAACATGGCATCACCCGCGTGGACCGCCAGCAGGGCAAACGCCGCGGTGCCGAAACCTTCGAGCAGGAGCCCCACGATCAGCGTCGGTACGAGGCCAACGCGCACGGCGCTCAGCCCCGCTGCGGCGAGCCCGACCAGTGTGGCGACCAGTCCGAACGTGCCGCGCACGACGGCAACCGTGTCCTTGCTCAGACCCAGGTCGTGGTAGTACGGGTTGTACATCGGGCCCATGATGAAGTCCGGCAGCCGGTACAGCGCGACCATCAGCAGGATCACGAGTCCCGCGAGTTCGTGCTTGGCGAAGAAATCGATGAACGGCCCGAGCAGCGCATCGATCAGCCCCTGCCTGGTCCAGAGCGGCGGCTTGGAGTGCAACACCTGATCGGCGCGCACCGGCTCGAAGGCGAAGAAGGTAGCGACGATGCCCACGCCCATGAGGACGGCCATCGCGACATACGACAGCGGCCAGCCGACGCGCCCGGCGGCGGCAATGATCGCCGCGTCGGCGACCAGGAGCGCGGTGCGGTAACCGAGTTGTGCCGCGGAGGTCATCAGTCCGACCTCCTCCACATCGGACGCAGCTTCGATGCGCCAGGCATCAATGGCGATGTCCTGCGTGGCCGATGCGACGGCAGTGAGCAGCGCGAGCGCGCCGATCGTCTCCAGCCCGCCGGCCACGCCGACGAAGGACATCCCGAGCAGACCGATCGCCACCAGGATCTGGGAGAACAGCATCCAGCCGCGTCGCCGGCCGAGGCGTCCGAGCAGCGGCACATCCATGCGGTCCACCAGCGGCGACCAGTAGACCTTGAACGCGTAGGCGAAGCCGACCCAGGAAATGAAGCCGATCGCCTTCAAGCTCGTGCCTTCGTCGCGCAGCCAGTAGCCGAAGGTATTGGCGGTCAGCAGAAACGGCAGGCCGGAGGAAAAGCCGAGCAGCAGCATGACCGCCACCTTGGGCTGCCGCAAGGCACGCAGTACATCGAGCGCGCGCCGCTTGCGGGGCGCCTCTTCAGCGGGCGGTGCAGACGGCTGCGCTGGGCCGGCGACGCGGGTCATGGTGTCGTTGCGGTGAGCGTTGCTCGTTGTAGGCTGACCGTCGCCCGGTCTCGGCAGCGCCCCCAATCTTCACTCCTCGATCCTCGATGATTCTGAATCCTAGAGGCTCCCCGCATACTCGATGATCAGCGGCGCGTGGTCGCTGAAGCGGCGTTTCTTGTAGATCTCGGAGCGGCGGGCCTTCGCCGCGACGCCGGGCGTGGCGATCTGGTAGTCGATGCGCCAGCCGACGTTCCTTGCCCACGCCTGGCCACGGTTGCTCCACCACGTGTACTGCTCAGGGCGCGGGTCGAGGCGGCGGAACACGTCGATCCAGCCCTGCTGCTCGAACACGCGCGTCAGCCATGCGCGCTCGTGCGGCAGGAAGCCGGAGTTCTTCTGGTTCGAGCGCCAGTTTTTCAGGTCGATCTCCCGGTGCGCGATGTTCACGTCGCCGCAGAAGATCACTTCGCGACCGCTGGCGGCGAGCTTCGCCAGGTGCGGAAAGAAGACATCCAGGAACCGGTCTTTCGACGCCTGTCGATGCGGCCCGGCCGAACCGGACGGAAAGTAGACCGAGATCACGGTCACGTTCCTGAATTCGGCCTCGATGTAGCGGCCCTCGCCGTCGAATTCCGGCACGCCGATGCCGAGCTGCACGCACCGCGGCTTTTTCTTCACGTACATCGCGGTGCCGGCGTAGCCCTTCTTCTGCGCGCAGTAGAACACGCTCTCCAGGCTGTCGTGGTAGCGCAGCGGCGCGGGGATGTCCTGCTCGTGGGCCTTGACCTCCTGCAGGCACAGTACGTCGGGATCGACGCTCTTCACCCAGCGGAACAGGCCCTTGCCTGCCGCGGAGCGGATGCCATTGGCATTCAGCGTGACGATGCGAAACACGGTAAGGGTCCGGTGGCGAGGGATTAGGCTGATCGGCCTGCCGACACGATAGCGGCTTTTTGACACAATCCCGGGCGGTGCGACCGCTCACGTCCATGGATCCGCTGCGCCGACAGTTCATCGAATTCGCCCTGCAATCGGGCGTGCTGCGCTTTGGCGAATTCACCACCAAGGCCGGTCGCAAGTCGCCGTACTTCTTCAACGCGGGACTGTTCTGTCGCGGCTCGATGCTCGGACGGCTGGCGCGCTTCTACGCGCAGACACTGGAAGCGGCGCAGGCGGCCGGACGCGTGAAGTTCGACATGCTGTTCGGCCCCGCTTACAAGGGCATCACGCTGGCGTCGAGCACCGCGGTGGCACTCGCCGAGCTGGGCCACGACGTCGGCTTTGCCTACAACCGCAAGGAAGCGAAGGACCACGGCGAAGGCGGGGTGATCGTCGGCACGCCGCTGGCGGGCCGCGTGATGATCGTCGACGACGTGATCACCGAGGGGCTCGCCAAGCGCGAATCGGTACAGCTGATCCGCTCGCTCGGCGCCGAGCCGGCCGGCGTGGTGATCGCGCTGGACCGGCGCGAGCGCACCGGGCCCGACGATGCGCTGTCAGCGCACTCGGCGGTCCAGGCGTTCGAGCAGGCATTCGGAGTGCCGATCGTGGCGATCGCCGATTTCAACGATCTGATCGAGTTCCTCGATTCCGGCTCGCCGCTCGCGGCGCCGGCACAACCCTCTCGTGCGGCCATGCAGGCCTACCGGAGTCGCTATGGCGTCTGAATTCCGAATCGGTTTCACGCTGCTCTTCCTCGCGGCCGCTGCAGCCGCCGCCGCGGCGCCGAACCTCGGATCGGGCAGCGTGTACATGTGCACCGATGCGCGCGGCAAGACGATCACTTCGGACCAGCCGCCGCCGCAGTGCGCGGACCGCCCGATCAAGGAACTGCGCAGCGACGGCTCGGTGCGGCGCGTGATCGAGCCGCCTCTGACCGCCGCGCAGCGCGAGGCCAAGGCGGCCGAGGAGCGCCGCAAGGCCGACGAGGAGACGCAGCGGCGCGACCAGGTGCGGCGCGACAAGGCATTGCTCGACGCCTACGCCGACGAGAAGGAGATCGAGTTCGCGCGCACGCGCACGGTGGAGAACCGGCGCGTGATCATCGACCGCGCGCGCAAGCGGATGGACGAACTGGCGCGGGAAAAGAAGAAGCTCGACGACGAGGCCGAGTTCTACGCCAAGCGCGAGAAGCCGGACCGGCTGAAGCGCGCGTACGACACCAACGCGACGATGGTGCAGGCGCAGGAGAAGATCATCGCCGACACCGAGGCGGAGATGAACCGGATCAACGAGCGCTTCGACGCCGACATCAAGCGCTATCGCGAGCTGATGCAGACCGGCGCACGGCCCGCGCAGCGCAGCGCGAGCACGGCGCCGCGATGAAGCGCCGCGATAGGGCAACGCGACAGAGCGACGCGACAGAGCGACATGATCAAGCGACGCGATGAAGCCGGCGTCGCCCCGGCGCAGGCCGGGCCTAATTTGCGACGCTGACAATTGGGCCCCGACCCCGGATCAAGTCCGGGGCAGGCTCTTCGCCGGGGCGACGACTTTGGTTTGCGTCACCCAGCCAGCTTGCGCCGCAGGATCTCGTTGACCTGCTGCGGGTTGGCCTTGCCCCTGGTCGCGCGCATGCATTGGCCGACCAGAGCGTTGAACGCCTTGTCCTTGCCGGCGCGGAACTCCTCGACCGATTTCTGATTCGCGGCGAGCACCTCGTCGATCAGCTTCTCGATCGCGCCGGCATCGGAGATCTGCTTGAGTCCCCGCGCCTCGATGATCGCGTCGGCGCCTTCACCCTCGCGCTGCCACAGCGCGGCGAACACGTCCTTGGCGGTCTTGTGGCTGATCGTGCCGTCGAGCACGCGCAGGATCAGTCCCGCGAGCTGCGCGGCCGACACCGGCGCGGCGTCGATCTCGATATCCGCGTTGTTCAGCGCCGCGGCGACCTCGCCCATGATCCAGTTGGCGGCGATCTTCTTGTCCGGCACCGCGCGCGCGACCGCCTCGAAGTAGGCCGCCACAGCCTTGGAGCCGGTCAGCACGCCGGCGTCGTACTCGGGCAGCCCGTACTCGCGCACGAAGCGCTCGCGCATCGCGGCCGGCAATTCGGGCATGTCGCGCGCGACCTGCTCGATCCACTCTTTCGAGATCGCCAGCGGCAGAAGGTCCGGGTCGGGGAAGTAGCGATAGTCCATCGCGTCTTCCTTGCTGCGCATGCTGCGCGTCTCGTCGCGGTCGGGGTCGTACAGGCGCGTTTCCTGCACGACGGTGCCGCCGTCCTCGATCAGCTCGATCTGCCGCCGCACCTCGTAGTCGATCGCGGCTTGCAGGAACTTGAAGCTGTTCAGGTTCTTGATCTCGCAGCGGGTGCCCAACTCGGACTGTCCAGCCGGCCGCACGCTGACGATGGCGTCGCAGCGGCAGCTGCCTTCCTGCATGTTGCCGTCGCAGATGCCGAGCCACACCACCCGCGCGTGCAGCGCCCTTGCGTACGCGACCGCCTCGTCGGACGACCGCAGCTCGGGCTCGGACACGATCTCCAGCAGCGGCGTGCCGGCGCGGTTCAGGTCAATGCCGGTCATTCCGTGGTAGTCCTCGTGCAGCGACTTGCCCGCATCCTCCTCGAGGTGCGCGCGCGTCAGGCGTACGGTCTTCGTGTACGGCTCGCCCTTCTTTGGCGTCACCACGAACGACAGCGAGCCGCCCTGCACGACCGGGATCTCGTACTGGCTGATCTGGTAGCCCCTCGGCAGGTCGGGGTAGAAGTAGTTCTTGCGCGCGAAGATCGAGCGCGGCGCGATCCTGGCGCCGACTGCCAGTCCGAGCCTGATCGCGCGTTCGACCGCGCCCTTGTTCAGTACCGGCAGCACGCCGGGCAGCGCCAGATCGACCGCGCACGCCTGCGTGTTGGGCGCGGCGCCGAACGCGGTCGACGCGCCTGAAAAGATCTTGCTGCGCGTCGAAAGCTGCGCGTGCGTCTCCAGCCCGATCACGACTTCCCAGGCCATTCAGTACCCCGCCGGAACGCGCTGGTGCCAGTCGGTCGCGCGCTGGTACGCGTGGGCCACACCGAGCATCTTCGCTTCCTCGAAGTGGTTGGCCATCAGTTGCAGTCCGACCGGGCGTCCCTTCGCGCCGAAGCCGCACGGGATGCTCATGCTGGGGACGCCGGCGAGCGAACCGGGCACCGTGTACAGGTCCGCCAGGTACATCGCGACCGGGTCGTCGGTCTTCTCACCGAAGTCGAACGCCACGCTGGTCGTGACCGGCCCGGCGATCACGTCGCACTGCGCGAACGCGCGCTGCAGGTCGTCGGCGATCAGCCGCCGCACCTGCATCGCCTTGATGAAGTAGGCGTCGTAATAGCCGTGCGACAGCACGTAGGTGCCGATCAGGATGCGCCGCTTCGGCTCCGCGCCGAATCCCTCCGAGCGCGACTTCTTCATCATGTCGATCAGTTCGGCGTAGTCCCTGGCGCGGTGGCCGTAGCGCACGCCGTCGAAGCGCGACAGGTTGCTCGAACACTCCGCCGGCGCGATCACGTAGTACACGGGGATGCCCAGCTCGGCATTCGGCAACGAGATGTCGATGAGCCGCGCGCCGAGATTCTCGTACTCCTTCAATGCCGCGCGCACCGCCTGCTCGACGTCGGGCGCGAGTCCCGCGCCGAAGAACTCCTTCGGCACGCCGATCTTCAGGCCCTTGACGCCGGCATTGAGGTTGCGGGCGAAGTCTTCGCGCGGGCGATCGAGGCTGGTCGAATCCTTCGGGTCGAAGCCGAGCATGGCGTTGAACACCAGAGCGCAGTCCTCGGCCGAGCGCGTCATCAACCCCGCGGTGTCGAGGCTGGAGGCGAACGCGATCATGCCCCAGCGCGATGGCCGGCCGTAGGTGGGCTTCGTGCCGGTGATGCCGGTGAACGCCGCCGGCTCGCGGATCGAGCCGCCGGTGTCGGTGGCGGTCGCCACCGGTGCAATGCGCGCGGCCACCACCGCCGACGATCCGCCCGACGATCCGCCCGGGACCGCGGCCCCGGGACCGCCACGCCGGTCCTCTCCCATCGCCCAAGGGTTCAGCACGTTGCCGTACGCGCTGTTCTCGTTGGACGAGCCCATCGCGAATTCGTCGCAATTGAGCTTCCCCAGGCAAACCATGCCGGCCTGCTTCAGGTTGTCGACGACGGTCGCGTCGAACGGGCTCATGTAGCCCTGCAGGATCTTCGACGACGCGGTCGAGCACCACTCCCGCGTGACGAAGATGTCCTTGTGCGCCACCGGCACCCCGAGCAGCGGGCTGGTCTCGCCCTGCGCTCGCCGGGCGTCCGCCGCGCGCGCCTGCGCCAGCGTGACCTCCGGCCGCACGTCGAGAAACGCGTTCAGCTCGCGATGCGCCTCGATGCGATCGAGAAACTGTTTCGCGAGCTCGACCGCGGAGACCTGCTTGTCATCGAGCAGCCGCCCCAACTCGGCGACCGGCGCGTGCGCCAGTTCGCGCCCGACGCCCGACGCCTGACGCCCGACGCTCACTCGATCACCTTCGGCACCAGGAACAGCCCGTCCTGCTGCTCGGGCGCGTTGCGCATCAGCGCCTCGCGCTCGTCGCCCTCGGTCACCGCGTCGTCGCGCAGCCGCTGGCTGCCGCCGAGCGGGTGCGACATCGGCTCCACGCCATCGGTCGGCACGCGACGCATCTTCTCGATCATCGCGAAGATGTCGTTCAACTGTGCCAGGGTCGCCCGCGCCTGCGCGTCGTCGATCTCGATGCGCGCCAGATGCGCGATGCGGCGGACGTCGTCGAGGGAAAGTGACACGGGACAGACGAAGGGATGAACGAAATCAGGCGGTTGTGGCAGTAGAAATCACACGCGTGCCGGAGTGACGACTCGCACATCTAGTCTATCATTCGTGCTTCGTTGCTTCCCTCTGGCGCAAGCCATTTCGAGCCGTTGTCTGCGCCGCGGGGCGCAGCGCAGCCAGGATCAGACAAGGCATCCATGTTCGGATTTCTCCGCAGCTACTTCTCGAGCGATCTGGCGATCGACCTCGGCACCGCCAACACGCTCATCTACGTCCGCGGCAAGGGCATCGTGCTGAACGAGCCTTCGGTCGTTGCGATCAGCCAGGAAGGCGGTCCGAGCGGCAAGCGCACGATCCGCGCGGTCGGACGCGAGGCCAAGCAGATGCTCGGCAAGGTGCCCGGCAACATCGAGGCGATCCGCCCGATGAAGGACGGCGTGATCGCCGACTTCACGGTGACCGAGCAGATGCTCAAGCAGTTCATCAAGATGGT
>JAKORH010000134.1 GCA_029777935.1 Pseudomonadota bacterium | reverse complement strand
TGGAACGCGACCGCCTTGGCGGCGATCACGTGCATCAGCGGCCCGCCCTGCAGGCCGGGGAACACCGCGCTGTTGATCTGCTTCTCCAGCGACGGCTTGCACAGAAGCAGCCCGCCGCGCGGCCCGCGCAGCGTCTTGTGCGTGGTCGACGTGATCACGTCGGCGTACGGCACCGGGCTCGGATAGACGCCGGCGGCGATCAGTCCGGCGTAGTGCGCCATGTCGACCATGAAGTGCGCATCGATGTCGCGCGCGATCTGCGCGCAGCGCTTGAAGTCGATGTGCAGCGAGTAGGCGGAGGCGCCGGCGATGATGAGCTTCGGATGATGGCGGTGCGCCAGAGATTCCATCTCCTCGTAGTCGATCGCCTCCTGCGCGTTCAGGCCGTAGGACACGACCTTGAACCACTTGCCGCTCATGTTCAGCGGCATACCGTGCGTCAGGTGACCACCCTCGGCCAGGCTCATCCCCATGATGGTGTCGCCGGGGTTCAGCAGTGCCATGAACACGGCTTCGTTGGCCTGCGCGCCGGAGTGCGGCTGCACGTTGGCCGCCAGCTCGATCGTCGGGTAGGAAAACAGATTCTTCAGCCGCTCGAGCGCCAGCGTCTCGACCGTGTCGACGTGCTCGCAGCCGCCGTAGTAGCGCCGGCCCGGATAGCCTTCGGCGTACTTGTTGGTCATCGAGCAGCCCTGCGCAGCCATCACCGCGGGACTGGCATAGTTTTCCGACGCGATCAGCTCGATGTGCTGTTCCTGGCGCCGGTTCTCGGCCTGGATCGCGGCATACACGACAGGATCGATCGTTTCGAGAGTATGGGTACGGCGGTACATGGTGTCTTTCGGCGTTGGACAAGTGGTCGATTCGTCACTTGCCATCGTGCCCAGGCGGGCGGCGAATGCTCTTTGCCGCGCCGGTCACGCGAGATCGGATGGCGGTGAAATTATGCCAGCGCATGCAGCGCCATCAGTCCGCCGCCCAGCGCCAGCGCCGACGGCAGGAACGCGATGGCGGTATCGCGTCCCATGGCACGGCCGGCGACGACGAACACGACGATCGATTTGAACACGAGGTTCGAAGCGATCGCCACACAGATCGCGGTGATCGCCACCGGCAGCCCGACCGCACCCGTCGCCAGCAGCCGCAGCGACGTCAGCGTGATCGCGTCGACCTCGGTCAGTCCGGACAGCGCCGCCAGTCCGTAGACGCCGCCCGCGCCGACTTCCTCCGACAGCCATGCCGACAGCAGCAGGATCGACGCGTAGAAGGCCGCGAAGATCACGCCGGCGACCAGATGGGTCGGATTGCGGTAAGCGTCGCTGGTGCGCGTATCGCCGGCGCCACGACGCAGGCGCCACAGCGCACCCGGCGACGCCAGCAGCGCGGCCGGCAGCAGCACCAGCGCAGCGGCCCACAGCGCACCCGGCTCGACGAGCGCGACGATCACCAGCACGCGCACGAACATCGCAACGTTGGCCAGCAGGATCACGACCTGCGCGGTCGCAGCCGGTTGCGTGGCGGCGCGCACCTGGCGCGCATATACCAGCGTGGTCGCCGTGCTCGACACCGCTCCCCCCAGCAGCCCCGTCAGCAGCAGTCCCTTGCGCTCGAGCATCAGCCGCCAGGCAACGTAACCGGCGAGGCTGATCCCCGAGATCAGCACGACCATCAGCCAGATGTGAAACGGATTCAGCACGCCGTACGGCCCGTACGGCTGATTCGGCAGCAGCGGCAGGATCACCGCGCTGACGGCACCGAACTGCAGGATCGAGCGGATGTCGGTCGGCGTCAGCCGCTGCGCGGCGACCTCCAGTTCGACCTTGAAGTGCAGCAGCGCGGTCATGCCGATGCCGACCGCGACCGCGAGCAGCCGGTAGCCGTGGACGTTGATTGCGCCGAGCACGAACACGAGCAGCGCCGCCGCCACAGTCGTGGTGCCGTAGTCGTCGGCGCGCGTTTCCGGATCGAGCAGGTGCGCACCGGCAATCGAGATGCCGACCGCCAGCAGCGCCGCGCCGAGGATCCAGGCGCTGGCGGTGGCCTGCGCGAGCAGTGCGCACGCCGAGCCCAGCACCGCGATCAGCGTGAACGTGCGCAGCCCCGCCTTCGCGCGCGGATTGCGCTCGCGCTCCAGTCCGACCAGCAGACCGATCGCGGCGCTGCTCGCGAAGGTCAGCGCGACCGAGGCGGGATCTTCCATCGGGCCAGTCTAGGGGGCGGCCGCGCCGCGATCTTGCGCGGCGGCAAGCCGCATGCTGCCGCGCTGGAATCAGCCGCCGGCGACCTCGTCGCGTGCGCCGCCCAGATGCGCGTCGTCGCCCCATTCGAGCACGGAGAGCGTGAGCGGCGCCGCGGTTTCGGTCACGCTCGCGGTCAGCCGGTTGATCGCCGCATTCAGCATCTGATGTTCGCGCGGGGCGTCCCACGCGAGCGCCCGCGCGTTGCGATAGACGACGTCGAGCACGCCGCCGTGCGTGACGACCGCGACCGTGCGGCCGGCATGCACTCGCGCCACGTCGTGCACGGCCGCAAGCACGCGCGCGATGAATTCGTGTCCGGATTCGCCGCCCGGCATCGCCCACGCCGGATCACGCGCACGCCACGCATGGAATTCGTCGGGCCAGCGCGCAGCGATCTCGTCGACCGTATGACCCTGGAACGAACCGAAGTTGCGCTCGCGCATCCTTGCCTCGGCGGCCGGCTTCAGTCCAAGCTGCTGCGCCAGCGGCTGCGCGGTCAGCCACGCGCGCGTCAGGTCGCTGGCGACGATCGCTTCGATCGGTTCGCCGGCAAGCCGCTCCGCCAGGCGCGCGGCCTGCCACACGCCCGTGGCGGACAACGGCACATCGAGCAGGCCCTGGATGCGATGCTCGGCGTTCCAGGCCGTCTCGCCGTGCCGGATCAGCAGCAGCGTCGTCTCAGACAAGGCGCGGATTCAGCGTATAGGTGCCCGTGATCCGCGCCGACGCGAGCACGTGCCCGTCAATCATGCGCCGCACTGCGCCGCCGCCGAAGCGGCCCTCGAGCGGCACGCGCTCGAGATCGAGCGCGTACACCGTGAAGACGTAGCGGTGGACGATCGAGTCGTTCCAGGGCGGGCACGGCCCGTCGTAGCCGTAGTAGTCGCCCTCCATGTCGTGGTCGCCGGCGAACCAACTGGTGTAGTCATTGACGCCCTGGCGCGCGCCGTGCGCGGCCGCCGGCCCGCTCTTGCCGCGCGGCGTGACTGCCTGCGAAAACTCGCCGGCACCGATCGAGGTCAGCGTCGGCGGCAGGTCGACCAGCGCCCAGTGGAAGAAGTCCACGCGCGGCAGCGTGGCCGGGATCTCGCGCCCCTCCTGATTCACGTCATCGGGCTGGCTCGGCACGTCGACATCGTGGCAGATGACGGCGAATGACTTCGTGCCGGCCGGTGTGTCGCTCCACGCAAGCTGCGGGTTGCGGTTGCTCGACAGCCGGACGTGATGCGCCGGGTCGATCACCGCGAACGCGTATTCGCCGGGTATCCGGCCACCGTCGGCAAACGACGTGGTGGTGAGTTTCATCGCGGACTCCTTGGCTGCGCGCCCGGTTTGACCTGCAGCCAGAACGTCACCGGGCCGTCGTTGAGCAGTTCGACCTGCATCATCGCACCGAAGTTGCCGGTGGCGACGCGGTCGTGCGCAAACCGCGCCTGCGCGACAAAGCGCTCGTACAGTTGCCGGCCGACTTCGGGCGCGGCGGCCGGCGTGAAGCTCGGCCGCGTGCCGGAGCGGGTATCGGCGGCGAGCGTGAATTGCGACACGATCAGCAGCCCGCCGTCGACGTCGCGCACGCTGAGGTTCATCCGGCCCGCCGCGTCGGGAAAGACGCGGAATGCGAGCAGCTTGGCGAGCAGAGCATCGGCTTCACGCTCGGTGTCGCTGCGCTCGGCGCAGACGAATGCGAGCAGCCCGCGGCCGATGGCCCCGACCTCGGCGCCGTCGACCCGCACCCGCGCTTGCGACACCCGCTGGATCAGCGCGATCATCGCTGACCGCGTACCGTCAGCTCACCGTCACGCGCGCCCACTTGCGCTTGCCGACCTGCACGACATAGGTGCCGGTCGCGACGTGCAGCGCGCGGTCGGCGACCTTCGCGCCATCGATCCTCACCCCGCCCTGCTCGACGTTGCGGATCGCCTCGCTGGTCGAAGGCGCGAGCGCCGCCTGCTTGAGCAGAGCCGCGATCGCGATGCCCTTGCCTGCGGTGGCCAGAGTGAACTCGGGCATCCGGTCCGGAATCGCGCCGGCGGAAAAGCGGGCCATGAACTCGAAGTCGGCCGCTTCCGCGGCGCGCGCCGAGTGAAAGCGCGTGACGATCTCCTTCGCCAGCAGCACCTTCACGTCGCGCGGGTTGCGCCCTTCCGCCACCTGGCGCTTCAGCGCCGCGATCTCCTCGTTGCCGCGCATCGACAGCAGGTCGTACCAACGCCACATCTGCGCGTCGGAGATCGACATCACCTTGCCGAACATTTCGAACGGCGGCTCGGTGATCCCGACGTAGTTACCCTTGCTCTTCGACATCTTCTCGACGCCGTCGAGCCCCTCGAGCAGCGGCATCGTCAGGATGCACTGCGGCTCCTGGCCGTAGTGCCGCTGCAGTTCGCGGCCGACCAGCAGGTTGAACTTCTGGTCGGTGCCGCCGAGCTCGAGATCCGCGTGCAGCGCGACCGAGTCGTAGCCCTGCATCAGCGGGTAAAGCAGTTCGTGCATCGCGATCGGCTGGCCCGCGGCCATGCGCTTGGCAAAGTCGTCGCGCTCGAGCAGCCGCGCCAGCGTGTACTTCGCCGCGAGCTTGATCATGCCCGCCGCGCCGAGCGGCTCCGACCACTCGGAGTTGTAGCGGATCTCGGTCTTCTGACGATCGAGCACCAGCGCGGCCTGGTCGAAGTAGGTCGTCGCGTTGGCCTCGATCTCCTCGCGCGACAGTGGCGGACGCAGCGTGTTGCGGCCCGACGGGTCGCCGATCATCGAGGTGAAGTCGCCGATCAGGAATATCACCGTGTGGCCGACGTCCTGCAACTGACGCAGCTTGTTCAGCACCACGGTGTGGCCGAGATGGATGTCGGGCGCGGTCGGGTCCAACCCCAGCTTGCAGCGCAGCGGCCTGCCGGTCGCCGCCGAACGCGCCAGCTTCTGCGCGAACTCCGCTTCGATCAGCAGTTCGTCGCAGCCGCGCTTGACCAGCGCGAGCGCGCGCTCGGTCTCCGGCGTGATGGGGTAGGACTGACCCGACATGGCTGGCAGCGCCGCGCCCACGATGGCGCGATCGAAGGAGGCGGAGTCTAATTGATGCCATTCACCTGCCGCGGGCGCGCGCATGGCGGAGACGGAACTGTTCATCGGCCTGATGTCCGGCACCAGCCTCGACGGCGTCGACGGCGTGCTGGCGGACTTCGGCGCGCCGCGACCGCGCCTGCTCGCGCATGCACAGCACGGCTTCGCGCCCGAACTGCGCGCGGCGTTCGAGGCGCTGCTCGCGCCGGGAGCGGACGAACTGCATCGTGCCGAGGTCGCCGCGCAGCATCTGGCGCGCGCGTACGCGTCAGTGGTACAGGATCTGCTGCTGCACGCCGGCGTCGAGGCCGTGGCCGTGCGCGCGATCGGCGCGCACGGCCAGACGGTGCGCCATCGACCCGACGCCGGCTACACGCTGCAGTTGAACAGCCCGGCCACGCTCGCCGAACTGACCGAAATCGACGTCGTGGCGGATTTCCGCAGCCGTGACATCGCCGCGGGCGGACAGGGCGCGCCGCTCGTTCCGGCCTTTCACGCGGCCGTGTTCTCGACCGACGCACCGCGCGCGGTCGTGAATGTCGGCGGCATCGCCAACGTCACCGGACTGCCCGCCAGCGACGACGGCGCTGCGACCGGATTCGATTGCGGGCCCGGCAACACGCTGCTCGACGCCTGGGTGCGCCGCCAGCGCGGCGAACCCTTCGATCGGGACGGCCGCTGGGCCGCCGCGGGCCGTACGCACGCGGCGCTGCTCGCATCCCTGCTGGCCGAACCGTACTTCGCGCTCGCGCCGCCGAAGAGCACCGGGCAAGAGATGTTCAATCTGGACTGGCTCGCGCGCCATCTCGACGGACGCGACGTCGTGCCGGCCGACGTGCAGGCGACGCTGACGCGGCTCACGGCGCGCGCGATCGGTCAATCGATCGCGCGCTTCGTGCCGGACGCGCTCGACGTGGTCGTCTGCGGCGGCGGCGCGCATAACGGCACGCTGATGGGGATGCTCGCCGACGAATGCGCTCCGCGGCCGGTACGGTCGAGCGCCGGGCTCGGAATCGATCCTCAGCACGTCGAGGCGCTCGCCTTCGCGTGGCTGGCTCGCGCACACGTGATGCGGCAGGCCGGCAACGTGCCCGCGGTCACCGGCGCCCGCGGCCCGCGGGTGCTCGGTGCCCTGTACCCTGCGGGGTAGGAAACGAAAACGGGGCGCCAGCGCCCCGTTTTCGAAGTTCTGCGTGCCCGCGCTAGACCGAAAAAGACGAGCCGCAGCCGCAGGTCGTCTGTGCGTTCGGGTTGCGAATCACGAACTGCGCGCCTTCGAGGTCTTCCTTGTAGTCGATCTCGGCGCCGACCAGATACTGGTAGCTCATCGAGTCGATCAGCAGCGTGACGCCGTTCTTCTCCATCGTCGCGTCGTCGTCGTTGACGACCTCGTCGAAGGTGAAGCCGTACTGAAAGCCGGAGCAGCCGCCGCCCTGCACGAACACGCGCAACTTCAGCTCGGGGTTGCCTTCCTCGTCGATCAGTTGCTTGACCTTGGTCGCTGCCGCATCGGAAAAGACCAGCGGTGCGGGCATTTCAACGGCTGCGTTCATGGTGCGCTCCTGGGAAGCCTTCCGGGCGATTATAGGGTGTCGAACTCGCGCCGGTTGGCCCGCGTCAGATCACCCTCTTCCGGACTCGGCCTTTGGCTCCGCCGACATGACTTCCAATTTAGGGGCTCCGACCGCGAGCTTCAAGCCGATGGTTCGCGGAGCTTCCTGCACCGACTGGTGGACCAGCATGCCCTCGACCACCGCGCCGTGATGCATCTCGAGCGCCTTGTAGTGTACGTCCCCGACGATGCGCGCCTTGGGCTGCAGTTCGACCAGTTCCGACGCGTACACGGGGCCGGCGATGCGGCCGGCGACGACGACGTGCGCGGCGCGCACTTCGCCCTCGACGCAACCATGCTCGCTGATCACCAGCATGCCGCCCTTGTCGCCCTCGCCGCACCGGACTGCGCCTCGCACGATGCCGTCGACGCGCAGCCCGCCTGTGAACGTGACGTCACCGGAGATGGTCGAGCCGGCGCCGATCAGGCTGCCGATTTCCTTCGGGGTCACCGGACGCTTTCCAAACATAGGACCTCCCACAGCAAGTTACAGCACGAAACTCTGTTGCGCCTTCGTCTGCCCGGACGAGACGATCCTCACCAGCACCGACCGGGCGACCGCGCCCGCGGGAACCGTGAATGCGCCTTCCAGGCGCTGGTAGTGGCGGAACGACAGTTCCAGCGATCTGGCCATCTCGGGCACCGCCGGATCGGGTAGCTGCAGCGTCAGCGGATGCCCGTTCTGCACCAAGCTCACCTGCATCTGGACCGCACCCACGAAGTCGCGGTCGGGTTTGCCGGCCTGCTGCACCAGCAGCCGGTAGCGCATCTGGGTCGGCGTCTCGTCGGCCTGCATGCGGAAGCTGCGGATCAGAATTCCCTGCGCGCCGGGCTTGGTCGGCAGCAGCGTCTCGAAGAACGCGAGGTCATCGCGCAGCTTGTTGCGATCGGCCTCCAGTTCGCCGACCTGCTGCGCGAGCTGCTGCTGCGCGGCGCGCTCGATCTTGATCTGGCTTTCAAGCGCCGTGGCGGTCGCCGCGAAGCGGTCGCGCTCGGCGCGCAACTCGCGCACCTGTGACTGAGCACGCTCCAGTCCGGTCGCGAGCTCCTTGCGATCGGGCCCGGCCAGATCGCGGCCGTATTCGTACAGACCCACGCCGACGGCAGCAGCCAGCGCCAGGAACAGAAAACCCAGCAGAGCGCGCAGCGGCAGAGGTAGTTGCGATCGCACCCGCATCTTCGGCGCGCTGACCGATAGCTGACGCAGGAACAGTTTCCACTTCACGATCGCGCGGGCCTCATGATGCAGACCCCGTCGCAAGCGCGACGGCGAAAGCCTGAACGCGCAGTATAGGCAGAGCAAGTACCAGCGGCACCAAGATGGTGCCGCTTGTTTGGTAAGCCGCGGCGCCTAGTACGTAGCGCCCTGAAAGATGGCGATCAGCGCTTCGAGAACTGCTTGCGGCGACGCGCCTTGCGCAGGCCGACCTTCTTGCGCTCGACTTCGCGCGCGTCACGCGTGACCAGACCTGCGCCTGACAGCGCGGGCTTCAGCGTCGCGTCGTAGTCGATCAGCGCGCGCGTAATGCCGTGACGCACCGCGCCCGCCTGACCCGATTCGCCGCCGCCGCTGACGTTGGCCTGGATGTCGAACGCGGTGGCGTTGTTGGTGATCTCCAACGGCTGACGCGCGATCATGCGGCCGGTCTCGCGATGGAAATACTCATCGATCGAACGGCCGTTGATCGTGATCTTGCCGGTGCCGCGCTTGATGAACACGCGTGCCACCGAGCTCTTGCGCCGGCCGGTGCCGTAGTTGTAGGTGCCGATCATCTTTGCCTCAGATTTCGAGAGCCCTGGGCTGTTGTGCGCCATGCGGGTGTGCGCCGCTGCCGTAGATCTTCAGCTTCTTGATCATCGCGTAGCCGAGCGGCCCCTTCGGCAGCATGCCCTTGACGGCGATCTGCAGCGCCCGCCCGGGGAAGCGCTGCTGCATCTTCTCGAAGCTCGTCTCGTAGACGCCGCCCGGGTAGCCGCTGTGGCGGTAGTAGGTCTTGTCCGCCGCCTTGGCGCCGGTCACCTTGATCTTCGCCGCGTTGACGACGACGATGAAATCGCCGATGTCGACGTGCGGCGTGTATTCCGGTTTGTGCTTGCCGCGCAGGCGGCGCGCGATCTCGACGGCGAGACGGCCGAGCACCTTGTCGCTGGCATCGATCAGAAGCCAGTCGCGCCGCACTTCCTGCGGCTTTGCGGAGAACGTTTTCATGATTTGGACTTCGTGGATCCGGGACTTGGTGTCGCGGCACGACGGCCGGGACCGGCTCGCGCCCGCGATCCGGCCGCTTGAACCGGACAGTCGCGAAAAGCCGCGTATTGTATCCGCGCGGCCGAGCTTTCCGCAAACGGCCGCGTCCCCCAACTCGACCTGGGCAGGAAGATGGAATGCACGGTTCGCTGGTTCGACGGCATGAGCTTCGTGGCCGAGACCGGCAGCGGCCACCTGGTCGCGATGGATGGGTCACCCGACGGCGGCGGCCGCAATCTCGCGCCGCGGCCGATGGAAATGGTGCTCATCGGCACCGGCGGCTGCACCGCCTACGATGTCGTGCTGATCCTGAAGCGCGGGCACCATGCGGTCACCGGCTGCGAAGTGAAGCTGGAAGCCGAGCGCGCCGCCGAGGATCCGAAGGTGTTCACGCGCATCAGATTTCACTTCAGCGTGCGCGGCCGCGGCCTGAACCGGCAGGCGGTGGAGCGCGCAGTCCAACTGTCGCACGACAAGTACTGCTCTGCCTCGGCGACGCTGGCGAAGACGGCGTCTCTCGAATACGCAGTCGAAGTGATCGACGAGATGTAGCGTTCCGTGTCATGCCCGCGGAAGCGGGTGTCCAGCCAGCGCTGCAACCGGCACTGGATTCCCGCTTGCGCGGGAACGACACCCGGTCCCTGCTTGCTCAGATCCGGTACGCGGTCGTCGTCATCACCCGCGCCGCCAGCTTCATCGCGACTCGAGCCGGCCACGGCAGTTCGATGCCGCCCAGGTGCCGCGCGGTGTCCGCATGGCGGGCTTCGTCGTCCTCCATCTGCGCGACAACCGCGCGCGACGCCACATCATTCGCCGGCAGCCGCGCCAGGTGTCCTTGCAGGTGCTGCTCGACCTGGCGCTCGGTCTCGGCCATGAAGCCGAGGCTCGCCGTTTTGCCGAAGCGTGCGGCGAAGAGGCCGATCCCGAACGAGCCCGCATACCAGAGCGGATTGAGCAGGCTGGCGCGGCCGCCGAGCTCGGAGATCCGGCGCCGCGTCCACGCCAGATGGTCGGCCTCCTCCTGCGCCGCGCGCCGGAACGCCGCGCGCAGCTTCGGATCGGAGGTGCCGATCGCCTGCGCCTCGTAAAGCGCCTGCGCGCAGATCTCGCCGACGTGGTTCACGCGCATCAGCGCCGCGGCTTCGCGCCGCTCGTCTTCGGACAACTCGGCCCCTTCCGCGCGTTCGGCCGGATAGGCGCGGGCCGGACTCCCTGCGCCGGCAAGTGTGCGCAACGCACGATCCGCAGCCCCGAGCAATTCGTCGACGACGGCATTCACATCGACCTCCATTCGCGTCCAAGTTTCGCTGTTGCGGAAATGTTACGCGCCGCGCGTTGAGTCCGGTTCCTTGGGGAATGCCAAGACGCGAGCCAATCATCCGGCGCTAGTATTCGCTGAAACCGCTTCTACAGGCCCTTCGGAGGAGAAACACAATGCGTAACGGCGTGCTGGCATTGGCACTGGCACTCGCTTTCCCCGCCGCCTATGCTCAAGGCGGACCGACCCAGTCAGGTGTCGAGTTGTACGGGATCGTCGACATCGGCGTCGAGAACATCGACAACGGCTCCAACGCGTCGTCGACGCGGATCACGAGCGGCATCTCGACCGGTTCGCGCTGGGGCATCCGCGGCAACGAGGATCTCGGCGGCGGCTACCGCGCAATCTTCACGCTAGAGAATCGGTTCGAAACCGACACCGGCACCCTCGGCAACCGCGGGCCGATCTATTACTGCGGCACGACCTGTCCGGGCGTGGCGCTGATCCCGCCGGCGAACCTGCTGCCTCCGACTGTCAGCGGCCCGATTCTGGGCGGGCTGAATTCCTTGAACACGTCGCTGCTGCAGGCAGTCAGCACCGTCAACAGCGCGGGCGCGATCTTCGACCGGCAAGCCTTCGCCGGGCTCGTCACGCCGTACGGCGCGATCCTGATGGGGCGGCAGTACACGCCGAACTACGAGGTGCTGGTCAAGTTCAACTCGTTCGCCGACTCGTTCGCCGGCAACCCGGGCCAGGTTTCGACGATCAATATCCGCGCCAATAACGCGATCCAGTACCGCGCCGAATTGAAGGGTTTCACGCTGTCCGCGATGTACGGATTGGGCGGCGCCGAGGGCCAGACGCCACTGCCAACCCGCAGCGAGCGCACGACCGCGCCCACCCGCGGCGACGACTTCTACGGCTTCAATCTGCAATACAACACGCCGCAGTTCGGCATCGGGGTCGGTTACAACCAGAATCGCACGGTGACGTACGCAGCCCCGACCGAGAACCGCAAGGGCCTCGAAACCTACAGTGCCGGCGGCACGTACACGCTGGGAGCGTTCAAGCTGTTCGCGCAATACCTGAAGGCGAAGAACGACAACCCGGTGCTGCGGCCGGAAGACCTGCAGGGGATCCTGATCAGCACCGGCGGCAACCTGGCCACGATCAACAGCATCGTCAGCGGCCTGTTCATCAATGCGTTCGACGTCGATGGACTCCGCGGCCTGGCCGGCCCGACTGACGAGCGCGTTTATCACCTCGGGTTGCAGTGGACCTCCGGCCCGCACCAAGTGCTCGCGTCGTACACGAACTCGAAGGATTCGGCGCGCAGCGCGTGGGCGACGCAGGATGCCGAGGTCGATCTGTTCGGCCTGGCCTACTACTACAACTTCTCCAAGCGCTCCGCGCTTTACGCTGCAGCGGCGCTCGCCAACAACAAGGATCAGGCGCGCGCGGCGCTGGGCGCTGCCTGCTGCCGTGGCGGCTGGACGACGGCGCCGGGCGAGGACAGCCGGGTGCTTCAGGCGGGCATTCGCCACACATTCTGAGGGAATTGCCGGAATTCGAAGGAGGCGCTGCGGCGCCTCCTTTTTTTCGCATTCCGAAAGGCCTCGCGGCCGTTGCATGCCCGAATCCTGTTGCATGAATCCTACAGATCGACACCAAATTTGGGTGTTTGGAGAAGAACGCTTTTGCCGCTCCCGGCGAAGTCTGAAAAAATCGGCCCAAGCTTCCTTTGGGAGTGCGTGACATCAAGGCGCTCGCGGTCCAAGAGACACGCGGCGGGTCCGGGGTGGATGGCTTGATGTTGTTCGATTGACAAACTGGAGATACAGATGAAGAAAACGTTAGTGGCTCTGGCGATCGCGGGCGCCTTCAGCGGGGCCGCGTTCGCGCAGTCTTCCGTCACGCTGTACGGCATCGCTGACGTGGGCGTCACGTACAACGATCCGGACCGCGCCGGCGCGCAGAGCAGGACCGGTATCGACAGCGGCATCCGCAACGGCAGCCGCTGGGGTCTGCGCGGCGCCGAGGATCTGGGCAGCGGCCTGAAAGCCATCTTCCAGCTCGAGAACGGCTATCAGGTCGATACCGGCACGATCAACCAGGGCGGCCGGATGTTCGGGCGCCAAGCCTATGTCGGCCTGGATGGCGCGTTCGGTACCGCCGCGTTGGGTCGCTTCGCGCTGCTCGGCTCCGGCACGGGCGCGTTCGACATGTTCAGCGACATCGATCCGTTCTACACGGGCTACGGTCAGGCGGCCTTGGGCAGCACGTTCACCGAGGCCGGCTCGGTCCGCGTCGACAACGCATTCCTGTATCGCACGCCGAAGATCAGCGGCTTCCAGGCAGGCTGGATTCACTCGATGAATTTCAACGGGTCGGAAGCCGCCGGCAACAGCAACAACACGCGCGTCGACGACCTGGCCGCGTCGTTCGGCTATGGTCCGTTCTATGGCGTCGTGACCTACTCGATCACGAAGTTCCCGACGGCGGCCGTTACGCCCAAGGACGAGAAGCTGCTGCAGATCGGCGCGACCTATGACCTCCAGGTGGTCAAGCTGCATGCCGCGTACGGCGACGAGAAGAACGTCCGCAGCGCCTTCGCTTCCGCCGTCGGCGCGACGGCCGACGGCTCGGACGCGAGAGCCTGGATGGTCGGCGCGACGATTCCGTTCGGCGGCAACGGCAGCGCGTTCAAGGTCTCGTACCAGGACCGCGACGGCAAGCCGAACAGCGTGAGCGCCGCCAACGCGGACCGCAAGGTCTACAACCTGGGCTACGAGTACTTCCTGTCGAAGCGCTCGGTGGTGTGGATCTATGGCTCGAAGTCGGAAGGCAAGAACACGCTCGCGACCGGCACGGCCGCGACCGATTTCGCGAACAACAAACAATACGCTTTTGGCATGACGCACTTCTTCTAAGAAGCCGTCAGAGTCCCTCGCAAGTCGAGGCCGCCTGCGGGCGGCCTCTTTTTTTGCTCAAGCACCTGAAAATGCAGGCTCAGTTTGCAGTGCGCATTGGTTGCGTACAGACTCGCTAAGAGGACGTTTGTAGGAGTGCCGGCCATGCATAAACCACTCGTCGTCGTCGACCCGGAAATCCTCGGTGGAACGCCAGTGTTCGCAGGAACAAGGGTCCCGGTGGCCGTGCTGTTCGAGAACCTGGCGGATGGCCTGAGCCTGGATGAAATCCTTGATTCCTATCCGACCTTGAAGCGGGACCAGGCCATCGAAGCGCTCCGTCAGGCGGAGTCCCTCCTGGAACTGGAGAAGGCAGCATAAGTGCGGGTTCTGATTGACCCGTCGACCCATAGACGCTCAATGCTCGGCTGATACTGCTGCTCTGGAAGAGGTATCTTGACCTTGCTTGCAGAGCTGTGTTGACAATGTCGCTACGTAACTGTACATTCAACGCACATACGGAAGGTGTGATGTGCGATGACTGAGACCAGCAGTACCCGAGTCATGACGATCAACCTTCGCGCCAAGCGGGCCCAGCGCGAACTCATCGACCGTGCTGCTGGCGTCCAGCACAAGACCCGGTCGGAGTTCATGCTCGAAGCTGCATGCGAAAAGGCTGAACAGGTGCTGCTCGATCAGACGCTGTTCGTGCTCGACGCCCGCCGTTTCGCTGAATTCACCCGGATTCTTGATGCGCCCGTCAAGCCGAACGCGCGCGTGTTGAAGCTGCTGGCGACGAGAGCGCCTTGGGAGCGATAGACCCGGCGCGCCTGCGCGCGCCGGAGCCGCTTGCGGAGCACCATCTCCTCGACGATTTCACGTGCAGCGAACCGACGCTTGCGCAATGGCTCAAGCAACGCGCCCGCAAGAACACGGAACAGAGGGCTTCGCGCACCTTCGTGCTCTGCGCAGACGACGAGGTCGTCGGCTTCTACTCACTGAGCGCTGGCGCAGTGACTCACGAGCATGCGCCGGGCAGCATTCGTCGCAACATGCCAGACCCGGTTCCGGTCTTCCTGCTGGGACGCCTAGCCGTTCATGAACAGTGGTCGGGCATGGGAATCGGTGCCGGACTGCTGAAGGATGCAATCCTACGTTCGCTGGGAGCGGCCAGAACCATCGGGGCGCGGGCGTTGCTTTGCCATGCTCTCACCGACTCGGCGAGGCAGTTCTACTTGAAAAACGGCTTCGTCGAGTCTCCCGTCGATCCCAAGACGCTGATGCTCGACCTCACCAAATTGCCGGGTTAAGACCCCTTCTCAGCCCACGGGAAAGGGTTCGAGCCGGGCGGCGCCGCGGCGGGACGCCTCGGCATCGAGGAATGCCAGCCGCGTGCGCCGCGCCAGCACGTCGGCGTGCGTGCGCGCCTGGGTGAAGCGGCGGCAATGCTCGGCAAAATCGGGAAGCTCCGCGTCCGCATCGGGCAGCGCATCGGCCGCCGCAATCAGCACCTCATCCTGGATCAGCATCAGTTCTTCCGTCTTCGACCTTCCGGCCGGCAGCAGGCCCGCCCGCGCCGCCGCCTCGAGCGCATCGACCGCCATGCGCCGGTAGGTCGTCCACTTGCCGCCGACCACCGAGATCACGCGGCCGAACTCGGTCAGCACCGCGTGCTCGCGCGAGATCTTCGCGCTGTTTCCGGCCGCCTTCGGCGAGAACAGCGGCCGCAGCCCGGCGAAGGCGGCGCGCACGTCGGTGCGCGCGATCGGCCGCGCCAGGTAGCCGGCCGCGGTCTCGAGGATGAAGTCGATCTCCTGCTGCGACGGCTGCGGATCGAACGGCGCATCGGCGCGCGGCTGCTCGGTGGTGCCGATCAGCAGCCGGTGGTGCCACGGGATCGCGAACAGCACGCGGCCATCGCGCGTGCGCGGAATCATCAGCGCCGCGGCTCCGGGCAGGAAGCTCGCGTCGGTCACGATGTGCGAGCCCTGGCTCACCGTCGTCACCGGCCGCGCCGAGGGACTCGCGAGCTGCCGGATGGAATCGACCCACACGCCGGCGGCGTTGAAAACGCAACGCGCGCGCAACTCGAAGCGTTCGCCGGTCTCGACGTCCTGCGCGCCGACACGCGCGCTCGTGCCGTCGGCGCCGAGTGACACGCAGCGCAGGTAATTGACCGGCGTGGCGCCGTGCGCGTACGCGGTCTGCATCAGCGCCACGCACATCAGCGCGTCGTCGAACTGCCCGTCCCAGTAGCTGACGCCACCGCGCAGGCCCTCCGCTGTCACGCCGGGCAGGCGTGCGAGCGTTTCCGCCGCCGACAGCGCGCGCGTCGGCCCGATGCTGTAGCGGCCGGCGGCGAGGTCGTACATGCCCAGCCCGATCCGCATGTACTCGCGCTCCAACAACCGGTAGCACGGCACGATGAACTCGAGCGGGTGCACGATCTTCGGCGCGATCGCGAGCAGGATCGCACGTTCCTCGAGCGCCTCGCGTACGAGCTTGAGATTCCCCTGCGCCAGGTACCTCACGCCGCCGTGAACGAGCTTGGTGCTGCGGCTGGACGTGCCCGCGGCGAAGTCCTGCGCGTCGATCAGGGCGACCTTGAGCCCCCGCGCGGCCGCGTCGAGCGCGACGCCCAGCCCCGTGGCACCACCGCCGATGACGACCGCGTCCCAGGTCGCGGGCTCGCGCAGGCGCGCCAGCAGTTCCGCGCGATCGATCGGCTGCGCTTTCATTGCGCCCATCCGCGGGAACGCTCGACCGCGCGCAGCCAATCGCCGAGCAACGCGTCGCGGGTGGCCTGCGCCATCGCCGGCTCGAAGACGCGCTCGCGCTGCCAAAGCGCGGCGATCTCGTCGAGCCCCGACCAGAAGCCCACGGCGAGGCCGGCCAGGTAGGCGGCGCCGAGCGCCGTGGTCTCCGTCACTGCGGGCCGGATCACCGGCACGCCGACCAGATCGGCCTGGAACTGCAGCAGCAGATCGTTGCGCGCTGCGCCGCCGTCGACCCGCAGTTCCGTCAGCGGGCGCGCCGCCTCGCGCTGAATCGCGTGCAGCAGTTCGGCCGACTGGAACGCGATCGACTCGACCGCGGCGCGCGCGATGTGCGCGCGCGTGGTGCCGCGCGTGATGCCGATCATCGCGCCTCGCGCATGCGGGTCCCAGTGCGGGCTGCCGAGCCCCGTGAACGCGGGCACGAGGATCACGCCGCCGCTATCGGTCACCGTGCGCGCCAGCCGCTCGATCTCGTCGGACGACTCGATCAGCCCCAGCCCGTCACGCAGCCATTGCACGACCGCGCCGCCGACGAACACGCTGCCCTCGCGCAGGAAGATCGCGGCCTGCGCGCCGAAGCGCCAGCCGAGCGTCGTCAGCAGGCGCGCGCTCGAGGGCTGCGGCGCGTCGCCGAGGTTCATCGTCATGAAGCAGCCGGTGCCGTAGGTGTTCTTCGCCATGCCGGGCGCGAAGCATGCCTGCCCGAACGTGGCCGCCTGCTGGTCGCCGGCGATGCCGGCGAGCGGAATCTCCGCACCGAACAAATCGGAATCGGCGGTGCCGACCTCGCCGCTCGATGCCACGACCCGCGGCAGCAGCGCGCGCGGCACGTCGAGGATCCGCAGCAGTTCGTCGTCCCAGTCGAGCGTGTGCAGGTTGAACAGCAGCGTGCGCGATGCGTTGCTGGCGTCGGTGACGTGCGCGCGCCCGCGCGTCAGGTTCCACGCCAGCCAGCTATCGATCGTGCCGAAGGCCAGCTCGCCGCGCTCGGCGCGGGCGTACGCGCCGGGCACGTGTTCGAGCAGCCACCTGAGCTTGGTGCCGGAGAAGTACGGATCGAGCAGCAGCCCGGTCCTGCGCGTGAAGAGCTCCTCGAGGCCGCGCGCGCGCAGGGCCTCGCACGCAGCGGCCGTGCGCCGATCCTGCCAGACGATCGCGTTGGCGATCGGGCGGCCGCTGGCGCGCTCCCACACCACGGTCGTTTCGCGCTGGTTGGCGATGCCGATCGCGGCGACGTCGCGCGCCTGCGCGCCGGCCTGCCGCAGCGCGCGCTGTGCGCACGCGAACTGCGTGCGCCAGATTTCGTCGGCGTCGTGCTCGATCCAGCCCGGCTGCGGATAGATCTGCCTGAATTCCTGCTGGGCGGTCGCTGCCGCACGGCCGGTGCGATCGAACAGGATCGCGCGCGAACTGGTCGTGCCCTGGTCGAGCGCCAGCACGTAGCGCGTCATCGAGGATTCCCTGGTTGGCTCGGCGAGTCTAGACGGCCGGCGAGGATAGCGGCAGACTCGAATCCGACAGCAGGAGGTGAACGATGCGCAGGACGTTCCTCGCCGCCGCGGCAGCGTTGACGGCGTTGTCGATGGCGGGTGCGGCAGCCCAGACCGGCTTTCCGGGCAAGCCGGTGAAGATCGTGGTGCCCTTCCCGCCCGGCGGCACTACCGACATCGTCGCGCGACTGATCGCGACCGAGCTGCAACGAACCTGGGGCCAGCCGGTCGTGATCGAGAACCGCGCCGGCGCCGGCGGCAACATCGGTGCCGAGGTGGTCGCCAAGTCGCCGCCCGACGGCTACACGCTGCTGATGTGCACGGTCGGCACGCACGCGATCAACCTGCCGCTGTACGAACAGAACAAGCAGAAGCTGCCGTTTCATCCCATCAAGGATTTTGCGCCGATCACCAACGTCGCCGCCGTGCCGAACGTGATGGTGATCAATCCGTCACTGCCGGTGAACTCGGTCAAGGAGTTCATCGGCTACGTCAAGGCCAACCCCGGCAAGCTCAACATGGCTTCCAGCGGCAACGGCACGTCGATCCACCTGTCGGGAGAACTCTTCAAGAGCATGACCGGTGTGTACATGGTCCATCTGCCGTATCGCGGCTCCGCGCCCGCGCTGCAGGACCTGATCGCCGGCAACACGCAGGTGATGTTCGACAACCTGCCCTCGGCGCTGCCGCACATCCGCAGCGGGCGGCTGAAGGCGCTCGCGGTCACGTCGCGCCAGCGTTCGCCCGCGCTGCCCAACGTGCCGACGATGGAGGAAGCGGCTGGACTGAAAGGCTTCGACGCCACCGCGTGGTTCGGGCTGCTCGCGCCGGCGGGCACGCCGCGCGAGATCGTCAACAAGGTGCAGCAGGACGTGGCGAAGATCCTCGCCACGCCCGAGATGCGCGAGAAGTTCGCCGGCCAGGGCGCGCTGCCGGTGGGCGACACGCCCGAGCAGTTCGGCGCGTTCATCCGCGCCGAGCTCGAGAAGTGGACGCGCGTGGTGAAGTTCTCCGGCGCCAAGGTCGACTGATGCGCGCGCCGGACCGCCCCAAGCGCGCATCCCCGAGCGCGCAGCGCGAGGCGAGTCTTATATCCGCGCACATCGACACCTTCGCCCGCGACCACCTGCCGCCGCGCAGCCAGTGGCCCGAGTTCCTGTTCGAGCGTCCCGAGTACCGGCACCCCGAGCGGCTGAATGCGGCGGTCGAACTGCTCGACCGCGCGGTCGCGCGCGGCTGGGGCAAGCGGATCGCGCTGCGTACGCTCACCGACGGCAAGGTGGTGACCTGCACGTTCGAGGAGCTGGCCGCGCAGGTCAACCGCATCGCGCGCGTGCTGCTCGAGGATCTGAAGCTCGTGCCGGGCAACCGCGTGCTGCTGCGCGGCCCCAACAATCCGATGATGGCGGCGAGCTGGCTCGCGGCCGTCAAGGCCGGGCTGATCGCGGTCGGCACGATGCCGCTGCTGCGCGCGCGCGAGCTGAAGCCGATCATCGATAAGGCGCGGATCACGGCCGCGCTGTGCGACGTGCGGCTGAAGGAAGAACTGGCGCACAACCTCGATCCGTCCTCCGAGTTTCACACGCCGACGCTGAAGCAGGTGCTGTTCTTCAACGACGGCCGTCCGGGCTCGCTCGACGCGCGCGCGGCCGCCAAGCCCGTCGATTACCGCGGCTGCGACACGCATCGCGACGACGTGGCGCTGATCGCGTTCACGTCGGGCACCACCGGCGTGCCCAAGGGCACGGTGCATTTCCACCGCGACATCCTGATCATGTCGGATGCGTTTCCGCTGCACGTGCTCAAGCCCGTGCCGGACGACATCTTCTGCGGCACGCCGCCGCTGGCGTTCACGTTCGGCCTCGGCGGGCTCTTGACGATGCCGCTGCGCGCCGGCGCGAGCGTCGTGCTGGCGGAAAAGCTGATGCCGGATTCGCTGCTCGATCTGATCGCGAAGACACACGCCACGGTGCTCGTCACTGCGCCGACGATGTACCGCCAGTGCGCGTTGCTGCTGAAGGAGGGGCGTGCGCCCGCGATCCCGTCGCTCACCAAATCGGTGGCGGCCGGCGAGGCGCTGCCCGACGCCACGCGCCAGCTCTGGAAGGAAGCCACCGGCATCGAGATGATCGACGGCATCGG
>JAKORH010000133.1 GCA_029777935.1 Pseudomonadota bacterium | reverse complement strand
TCGAACTGGTACGGCTGGTCGATGATCGCCTGCGTGTTGACCGCGGCGCCGAAGTTCAGCCCGCTTGCCGGGATGCCGCCGACCACGCCGGGCTCGGCGGTCAGCGTCATCAGATCGATCACCTTCTCCTCGGCCGCGACCGCGGACACACCCTCGGGCATGCCGATGCCGAGGTTCACCACGCTGTTGGCCTTCAGTTCCAGCGCCGCGCGGCGCGCGATGATCTTGCGCTCGCTCATCGGCATCGGCGGCACGCTCGACGCCGGCACGCGGATTTCGCCCGCGAAGCCCGGGCTGTACGGCTCGGCGAAGGTCTGGTGGTGATACTCGGCTTTCTCGGCCACCACCACGCAGTCGACCAGCACGCCGGGAATCTTCACCTGGCGCGGATTGAGCGAACCGCGCTCTGCGATGCGCTCGACCTGCACGATCACGATGCCGCCCGAATTGCGCGCCGCCATCGCGATCGCCAGTGCCTCCAGCGTCAACGCTTCCTTTTCCATCGTGATGTTGCCGTCGACGTCCGCGGTCGTGCCGCGCACCACGCCGACGTCGATGTGGAACGACTTGTAGAACAGGAACTCCTCGCCGCCGACCACCAACAGCGACACCAGATCCTCGGTCGTGCGCGCATTCAGCTTGCCTCCGCCCAGCCTGGGGTCGACGAACGTGCCCAGGCCGATACGGGTCAAATGGCCCGGCTTGCCGGCTGCAGTGTCGCGGAACAGGTGCGTGATCACGCCCTGCGGCAGGTTGTAGCCCTCGATCTCGTTGGCCACCGCGAGCGCCTGCACCTTGGGCACCAGTCCCCAGTGGCCGCCGATCACGCGCGCGAGCAGCCCCTTGTGGCCGAGATGGTTCAGCCCGCGCTCCTTTCCGTCGCCCTGACCGGCCGCGTAGATCAGCGTCAGATCGCGCGGATGGCCGATGCCGTCGGCTGCCTGCTCGCTCGATTCCCGAAATCGCTCCTCGATCGCCACCGCGATGTTTTCCGGGAATCCGATGCCGACGAAGCCGCCGGTGGCGATCGCATCAGAGTCCTGGATGAGTTGCACCGCCTCGCGGCTGCTCACGATCTTGCCCTTCTCGAACGTGCGCAGTGCCGTTAGCAATTCGCGGCCGTGGGTACTCATGAACTTTCCTCCTCCCCTGATCGGTGCGCGGATTGAAACACAGCGCTCATGCTTTCGCATGGTTGTGCGCGTGTGACCGCACGTCGATATTCACCTCATGCTCCGCCGCAGCCGAGGATGTCATGAAGGCTCGCGTACCTGCCCTGCTGCTGATCGCCGTCGTCGATTCCGCTGCCGCGCAACTGCGGCCGCCGGCCGACGCCGGCTGGATGGACCCCGTTACGTTGCGCCGCGCCGCGGCACAGCCGCCGTCCCTTGCGCACGGTCTGTCGTCGGCCGGCCGCGCCGCGTGGGAATCGGCCACCGGTTCGGTCAGTCTGGTCGAAGTGCCGGACTACCGGCTGACGACCGAACCGAAGCGCCCCAGCTATGCGCTCGGCTTCGCATCCGAGACCATGCGCAACTGGATGAACGAACTCGGCATGGAGGCCGGTGCATGCACCGCGCCCATCATCCGCCTGCGCACGCGGATCGACGCGGGGGATTTTCGCGGTACCTTGTGGGTGCACGCGCGCTGCTCGCTGTGGTAGGCGGCGTCTAGAACCTGTCCCAGCCTCCGCGGCGGTCGCGCGGGCTGAGGCAGGTTCTAGAATCCTCGCTCGTCAATCGAGCGAGGATCGAATGGACATCCGCAACAACGCATTCATCGTCACCGGCGGCGCTTCGGGACTGGGCGGCGCCACGTCGCGCATGCTCGCAGTCCACGGCGGTAAGGTGGTGGTCGCCGACGTGCAGGCCGACAAAGGCGAGGCGCTCGCCAGGGAACTCGGGGGCCGCTTCGTCAAGTGCGACGTCACGAGCGAGGCCGACGGGCGGGCTGCGGTCGCCGCGGCGCTCGCGCTCGGCCCGCTGCGCGGGCTGGTCAATTGCGCCGGCATCGCGATCGGCGAAAAGACGCTCGGCAAGGAGGGCCCGCACCGGCTCGACTCCTTCGCGCGCGTGGTCACGGTGAACCTCATCGGCAGCTTCAACATGATCCGGCTGGCGGCCAACGCGATGGCCGGGCAGGCGGCGGTTGAAGACGGCGAGCGCGGCGTGATCGTCAACACCGCGTCGGTGGCGGCGTTCGACGGTCAGATCGGCCAGGCTGCGTATTCGGCTTCGAAGGGCGGCATCGTCGGCATGACGCTGCCGATCGCGCGCGACCTGGCGCGCAGCGGCATCCGCGTGATGACGATCGCTCCCGGCATCTTCGCCACGCCGATGCTGCTCGGCATGCCGCAAGACGTGCAGGACTCGCTCGGCAAGCAGGTGCCGTTTCCGTCGCGGCTCGGCAAGCCGGAGGAGTACGCGCGACTCGTGCAGGCGATCGTCGAGAACCCGATGCTGAACGGCGAGACGATCCGCCTCGACGGCGCCATCCGCATGCAGCCCAAGTGACTGCAGCAGTCGGGCATCGCCCGTCTGCTGCAGTCATCCCCGCGAATGCGGGGATCCAGTGCTGCCACCATCGCCTGGATTCCCGCTTGCGCGGGAATGACGCAAGCGAGCAGTCCATGAGCGGTTTCGCCGCGCCGCACCGGCCATCGTTGCCGCGCTGCTCACCGCCTGCGCCACCGGCGTGGCCGAACGCGCCTCGGCGCCGGAGGCCGGCTTCGGCTTCCGCGCCGGGCCGACGACAGCCACGGCGGCCAGGTACATGGCCGCCTCCGCCAATCCGCTCGCGAGCGAGGCGGGCCGCGAGATCCTGCGCGCCGGAGGCAGCGCGATCGACGCCGCGATCGCGATGCAGACGGTGCTGAACCTCGTCGAGCCGCAAAGCTCCGGCATCGGCGGCGGCGCGTTCCTGCTGTACTGGGACGGCAAGCGCGTGCAGGCGTACGACGGCCGCGAAACCGCTCCGATGGCCGCCGACGAGAACCTGTTCATGGTCAACGGCAAGCCCATGGCGTTCTACGACGCGGTCGTCGGCGGCCGCAGTGTGGGCACGCCGGGCGTGCTGCGGCTGCTCGAACTCGCGCACCGGCAACACGGCAGGTTGCCGTGGGCGCGCCTGTTCGAGCCGGCGATCCGACTGGCCGAAAGCGGCTTTGCGCTGTCGCCGCGCCTGCATGCGCTGCTGGCGAGCGAGAAGTATCTCGTGCGCGATCAGGCGGCACGCGCGTACTTCTACGACGCCGACGGTGCGCCGAAACCGGTGGAAACGGTGGTGCGCAATCTGCCGCTCGCGCAGACGCTGCGCGCGATCGCCGCCGGCGGCGCCGATGCCTTCTACCGCGGTCCGATCGCTGCCGACATCGTGCGAGCGGTGCGCGCGCATTCGAATGCGGGCCAACTCGCCGAGAGCGACTTCGCCGCGTACCAGGCCCGGGAGCGAACGCCGCTGTGCACCGACTACAAACGCTGGCGCGTGTGCGGCATGCCGCCGCCGTCGTCGGGCGGCATCGCGGTGGCGCAGATGCTCGGCATCTTCACCGTGCGCAACATCAGCGTGGTGCCGCCGCGCCTCGTCGACGGCCAGCTCGAGCCGCAGGTCGATGCGATACACCTGTTCAGCGAGGCCGGCCGGCTCGCGTTCGCGGACCGCAACCTGTATGTCGCCGATCCGGACTTCGTTCCGGTCGACATGTTCGCGCTGACCGATCCGCGCTATCTGGCCGACCGCGCGAAGCTGATCACCGATCGCAGCATGGGCCGCGCGCAGCCGGGCGTGCCGGCCGGATACCGCGTGGCGTGGGCGCCGGATCGCTCGCCGCTGCGCGTGTCGACCTCGCACATCTCGGTGGTCGACGCCGACGGCAGCGCGCTGGCGATGACGACGACGATCGAGGACCAGTTCGGCGCGCGCATCATGGTCGACGGCTTCCTGCTGAACAACCAGTTGACCGACTTCTCGTTCGTGCCGAGCGAGGGCGGCCGGCCGGTGG
>JAKORH010000132.1 GCA_029777935.1 Pseudomonadota bacterium | reverse complement strand
TTGCCGGCGGAAACCGCGATCACGCCGCGCCGCTTCTGTTCGGCATCGAGCTGGGCGAGGCGGTTCAGCGCCCCGCGTTCCTTGAAGCTCGCCGTGAACTGCAGGTTCTCGAACTTCAGGTACACGTCGGCGCCGGTAATTTCTGACAGCGTGCGCGAGTGCAGGCACGGCGTGTTCTCGACCTGCCCGCGCAACCGCTCGGCCGCGGCGCGGATGTCGTCGATCGTGACGGGATCGGTGGCAGGCATCGGCCGATTGTAGAGACGAACCGCTCCGTAGAATCGCCCGATGCTGCTGCTCTCCAACGTGTGCAGGCGCTTCGGCGCCCGCACTCTGCTCGACGGCATCGACCTGCGCGTCGCCGCCGGCGAATACGTGGCGATCGTCGGCGAGTCCGGGTCCGGCAAATCGACGTTGCTGAACCTGATCGCCGGCCTCGACCTGCCGGACGACGGCCGCGTCGAGATCGACGGCAAGCCCTTGGCCGACATGTCCGACGACGCGCGCACGCGCCTGCGCCGCGCGCGCATCGGCTTCGTGTTCCAGGCGTTCCACATCCTGCCGCACCTAACGGTCGCACAGAACGTGGAGCTGCCGCTGGTGCTGCTTGGCGTGCCCGCCGCCGAGCGCGCCGCGCGCGTGCGCGCGCTGGTCGCCGCGGTGGGACTCGCCGGGCGCGAGCCATCGCCACCGCGCGAGCTGTCGGGAGGAGAACTGCAGCGCGTGGCGCTGGCGCGCGCGCTGGTGCACCAGCCGGCGCTGGTGCTCGCCGACGAGCCGACCGGCAACCTCGATCCGGATACGGCCGACACCGTGCTGGCGCTGATCGCCGGAACGATCCGCGATCGCGGCGCCGCCGGCGTGCTGGTCACGCACTCACCGCTGGCGGCGCGCACGGCCGACCGCGTGCTGCGCCTCGAGCACGGGCGGCTGCGCGACGGCTGAGACGGCGAGGCGTCGCTGATGCTCTGGCTTCTCGCGCGTTTCGTTGGAGGCCATGCGCGCGCGCAGCCGCTGCGCGCGATCGTGCAGGTGATCGCGATCGCGGTCGGCGTCGCGCTCGGCTTCGCGGTGCACCTGATCAACCGCTCGGCGCTGTCGGAGTTCTCCTCGGCGCTGCGTGAAGTGAGCTGGCAAGCCGACGCCTCGATCGCCGGCGCGCCCGGCGCCGCCGGCGGCTTCGACGAGCGCGTGTTCGCGCAGGTGGCGAACGATCTGCTGGTCGAACTCGCCAGTCCGACGTTGACCGTCGACGCCGCGCTGGCTGAGCCGGGTCGCCTGCGCGGCCGCACACTGACGATCGTCGGCGTCGATGTGTTCCGTGCCGCGCGGCTCACGCCGCAGTGGGTCGGCGCGCCGGCGGCGAGCGACCGCGAGGGATTGCTTGGCGCCGGACTCTTCCTGTCGCCGGCCGCGCTCGAATCGCTGCAGCTTGCGGTCGGCGATTCGATCGGCGTGCTGGTCGATGGCCGCGTGGTCGAGCTGCGTATCGCCGGGCGGCCGCCGGCCGCACGCGCGCGCGACGCGGTCGCGGCGCTGGACCTCGGCTTCGCGCAATGGAAGCTCGGCCAGCTCGGGCGTCTGTCGCGGATCGACCTGAAGCTCGCGCCGGGTGCCGATCTCGCGCGGCTCGCGCAGGATTGGAATCTTCCGCCCGGCGTGACGCTGCAGCCGGCCAGCGAAGCTGCGCTGCGTGCGTCGAATCTGTCGCGCGCTTACCGCGTGAACCTCAACGTGCTGGCGCTGGTGGCGCTGTTCACCGGCGCGTTCCTCGTGTACTCGCTGCAGTCGCAAGCGGTATTGGCGCGGCGCGCGCAGCTCGCGTTCCTGCGCGTGGCCGGCGCCACGCGCGGCGAAGTGGAACGGCTGCTGGTGCTCGAGGCAGCCGCGCTGGGCGCGCTCGGCGCGCTGCTCGGCGTAGTGCTCGGCGCACTGATCGCGTCGGCAGCGCTCGATCTGCTCGGCGGCGACCTGGGCGGCGGGTACTTTCGCGGCACGCGGCCGCCACTCGCATTCAGCGCGCTCGATGCCGTCGCCTTCTTCGCGCTCGGCGTGGCGGCGGCGATCGCCGGCGGCTGGCTGCCCGCGCGCGACTGCGCGCGCGACGTGCCGGCGCAGGCGCTGAAGGCGGGCTCCGGCCTCGACGCCGAGACGCGTGGCGCGCGCGCATGGCCCGGACTCGCGCTGCTCGCGCTGGCGGCGGCGCTGCTGGCGCTGCCGCCGCTCGACGGCATTCCGGTGGCCGCGTATGTGGCGATCGCGCTGCTGCTGGTCGCCGCGATCTTCATCAAGCCGCTGATCGCGCCGCGCGTGTTCGCACCGCTGGCACGCGCAGCCGCGCGCGGCGCACACGCGGTGCGCTGGCTCGCGATCGCGCGGCTGGCGGCCGCGCCGCGCTTCGCTTCGATCGGCGCCGCCGGCATCGTCGCGTCGTTCGCGCTGATGGTGGCGATGGCGACGATGGTCGCGAGCTTCCGATCGTCGGTCGAGGACTGGCTGACCCGCGTGCTGCCCGCCGACATCTATGTGCGCGCCGGGCCGCTCGACGCGAGCGGCGTGACCGCGACGTTCAGCGCCGCCGACCTCGAGCGGATGCGCGGCGAGCCGCAGGTCGCGCGCGCCGAGTTGACGCGCAGCCTGCGACTCGTGCTCGACCCGGCGCGCGCGCCGGTGACGCTGATCGCGCGCGCGATCGACCGCGCCGATCCGGCAGTCAGGCTGCCGCTCACCGGCCGCGCGCTGGCTTGGCGCGCGGGCATGCCGCCGCCGGCATGGGTCAGCGAGCAGGTGGTCGATCTGTACGGCGCGCGCGTGGGAGCGACGATCGATCTGCCGCTGGCGGGCCGCAGCGAGCGCTTCATCGTCGCCGGCGTGTGGCGCGACTACGCGCGCCAGTTCGGCGCGATCGCAATCGATGCCGCCGACTACGAACGGCTGACGGGCGACACCGCGCGCACCGAAGCGGCACTGTGGCTGCAGCCCGGCGCGCGCGCCGCCGGCGTGATCGCTGACCTGCAGCGCCGGCTGGACGCGAAGACCGCCGAGTTCGCGCAGCCGGGCGAGCTGCGCGCGATCAGCCTGCGCATCTTCGACCGCAGCTTCGCCGTCACCTACGTGCTCGAGATCGCCGCCATCGTCATCGGGCTGACCGGCGTGGCGGCGACGTTCTCGGCGCAGGCGATCGCGCGCACGCGCGAGTTCGGCATGCTGCGACACGTCGGCGTCACGCGCGCGCAGATCCTCGCGCTGCTGGCGCACGAGGGACTGCTGGTCACGCTGCTCGCGCTCGCGATCGGGCTGGCGGCAGGACTCGCGGTCGCGTGGGTGCTGGTGGCGATAGTCAATCCGCAGTCGTTTCACTGGACCATGGATTTCCGGCTGCCGGTGGCGCTGATCGCCGGCCTCGTCGTCGCGCTGCTCGGCGCGGCCGCGCTGACCGCGGTGCTCGCCGGCCGCCGCGCGGTCGCGGCGTCGGCGATCCTTGCGGTGCGCGAAGATTGGTAAGGACCTTGTGAACCACAGAGGCACAGAGGCACAGAGGAAAGGCCAGATGATCTTCTCTGTGCCTCTGCGTCTCTGTGGTGAATCCGCCGTTCCGCTCCCCGCATGCGACGCCGCCAATTCCTGCTGACAGCCGCGCTGCTCGCCAACCCGCCGGCGCGCGCGGCGGTCGAGTTCCCCTCCGTCACGCCGCGGCCGCTGGTGTTTCCGCGCGACCACGGCGCGCACCCCGACTACCGCATCGAATGGTGGTACCTGACCGGTTGGCTCCAAAATTCGAACCCTCCCCCGCCGGGGGAGAGCCAGGGTGGGGGCGCGTTATCGCCGATCGGATTCCAGGTCACCTTCTTTCGCACGCGCACGACGGTCGACCCGGACAACCCGAGCCGCTTCGCCGCCCATCAGCTCGTCATCGCGCACGCGGCGATCGCACAGCCCGCGCGCGGCCACCTGCTGCACGACCAGCGCATCGCGCGCGAAGGCTTCGGCCTCGTGTACGCCGCCACGGACGACATCGACGTAGCGCTCGAGCACTGGTCACTGAAGCGCCGCGCCGCCGACGGCGCCTATGCCGGCTCGATCGCCGCGCGCGAGTTCGCGCTGCGCTTCACCGCACGTCCGACGCAGCCGCTGCTGCTGCAGGGCAATGCCGGTTACTCGCGCAAGGGCCCGCGGCCCGGACAGGCGAGCTACTACTACTCGCAGCCGCAACTCGCGGTCGATGCGGAACTGACGCTCGACGCGCACACGCAGCGACTCGCCGGCCGCGCGTGGCTCGATCATGAATGGTCGAGCACGCTGCTCGACCCGGATGCCGCGGGCTGGGACTGGATCGGCATGAACCTCGACGGCGGCGGCGCGCTGACCGCGTTCCGCATCCGCCGCAAGGGCGACGGCGCGCCGCTGTGGGCGTACGCGTCGCTGCGCGCCAACGGCGATGTGCCCGTGCAGACCTTCGCGCCGGACGCCGTCCGCTTCGAAACGCTGTCACGCTGGGAGTCGCCGCGCACGAGGGGCGTCTATGCAGTCGCGCAGCGGATCACCGTCGGGCAACGCATGTTCGACACGCAGCCGTTGTTTCCCGACCAGGAGCTTGACTCGCGCGCGTCAACGGGCGCCGTCTATTGGGAAGGCGCAAGCACGCTGCTGGAGGAAGGCCGCACGGCCGGGCGCGGCTACCTCGAGTTGACCGGATATGTCACGCCGATCGTGCTGTAGGCAGGACGGATCTGCTCATCGGCGGCGATCCTCGAGGGCACATTCCGCCGCTGCAGGTGGCACGGTTGCGGGAAATCCTGGCGCGAGGGGCCGGGATCGGCCACGCGCTTCGATCCCCTACATCCGCTCGTCCCTCAGCACGCCGCCATCGAGCTGCACGAGTTCGGGGGTTATCTGCTCGAACCGCAGCACGCGACCGCCGTGCTCGCGCGCAAAGGCCTCGGCGTCTTCCAGCCGCGCGAAAGTGGCGAGCGTTGGCCCCATGCTCCCGTCCATCCGACTGCCGTGCACGAACAGTGCGGTGCGGGCGTCGATCCAGTTGCCTTGCGGCCGCTTCCAGTTCGTCCTGCCCATGTCCTGGGTGAACAAGCCCACCACGCGTTTCTTCTGCTCGGGCCGCAGATAGATCGACATCAGTTCCATCGTGTCGCAGAAATAGTCGATTTCGCCGTCGGCGTAGTGGATCTGCCCTTTCGGGCCGGGATAGTCGGCGAGGATCATGCCGTCCAGCGCACAGGCCGTGCTCCGCGTGATTTCGCGCGGCTGCACCGACTGCTGCTGCTCGCCGCAGCCGGCGAACAGAACGACGGCCGCGACGAACGCGGCGAGCCGTCTGATCGTTGCCGGTGAATTCATTTGAACCTCCACGTTGCGATGGCCAGCGGCACCGCAATCCACGCCAGCAGGGCCGCTCCGAGCACCCATGGTCGTGCGAGTGCCGGCGGCATGACCGTGGCCAGCCCATACAGGCTCTTGACCTCCTCCAACCCGAAGATGTTGAAGATGCGAAACACGTCCGCGGGATTCGCGAGCAGCAGGTACGGCAGAATTTCACCGCCGGCCTGTCCGCCCGTCAGCACCAGCGCACCGAGCAGGGCGAGGTCGAAGACCAGAACGAAGAAGAACCACAGCGCGATCGCTGCGGCGCCGGCCCGCGCGCGATCGGCAGCGAGCACCGAGACCATGACCGCCATGCTCAGAAATGCCATGCCCAGCAGCAGCGCGCTCAGCATGAAGCGCGCGAAGTAGTAGATGTCGATCGCGTTGGCCTGGTAAGCCACGGCAGCGGCGGCAAGGCCGAAGCCCGAGAGCGTCGAGACGGCAAAGGCCGCCGCCAGGCCGATGAACTTGCCGAACAGCAGCTCGAAACGGGTCAGCGGCAGCGACAGCAGCAGGTCAAGCGAACCTCGTTCGCGTTCGCCCGCGATGGCGTCATAGCCCAGAATGAAGACGATGATGGGAACCAGGTAGATCACCAGGCTCGTCAGGCTGGCGATCGTGACTTCGATGCCGCGGAAGCCGACCGCTCCCTGCTGCGCCGCCCCGAAGTAGGCGATGAGCAGCGCAAACAGCGCGAAGACGATCGCCATCGCCAGGACCCAGCGGTTGCGGATCCGCTCGCGCAGTTCCTTGGCGGCGATGATCGCGACCTGGCGCGGCGAAATGCGGGCGAACCGGCTCACGGTCCCACCGATGCCCGTGTCGCTTGCCCGGCCTGACCGAGGAAGATGTCCTCGAGCGAAGGCTCGTGCAGTTGCACGTCCAGCGCCTCCGCCATCAGCGGCGCGAGCGCGCCGAGCAGTTCCAGCTTCTCGCGCCGCAGGCAGACGACGGTCACGGTATCGCCGCTGCAGGCGGCGGACCGGAAACCGGCCGCCACGAGCGCTTCCCGCAGCGCGGGGGCTGCACCGGGCCTGACGAGGATGTCGGCACGCACGCGCAGATCGGCGCCTTCGCGCAAGCCCGACACGGTGCCGACGGCGTCGATCCGCCCGTTCCTCATGATGGCGAGCCGATCGACGCGATCCTGCAATTCTGCCAGCACGTGCGACGTCACCACCATGGTCGTGCCACTGGCGCGCAGTTCCTGAAGCGACTCGTAGAAGTCGCGCCGGCTGGCCGGATCCAGACCGGCAGTGGGCTCGTCGAGGAACAGGATCGCCGGCTGTCCCAGCAACGCCTGCGCGAAGCCGAGCCGCTGCCGCATCCCCTTGGAGTAGCCGCGCACCTTGCGCCGGGCAGCCTCGCGCAGCCCGACGCGGTCGAGCAGTTGCGCGCACTGGGCCGGATCGGCCGCCTTGAGCGCGGCGAAGAAGCGCAGTGTCTCCATTCCGGTCAGGTTGTCCCACAGCACGACGTTCTCCGGCAGGTAGCCGATCCGGCGCCGCACCGCGCGGAACCCCGCGCCGTCGACGCGCCTGCCTTCGATCTCGATCGTCCCGGCCGTCGGCAGCGCAATTCCCAGCATCAGCTTGAAGAGCGTGGTCTTGCCGGCGCCGTTGTGTCCGATCAGGCCGAAGATCTCCCCGCGCCGGATCGCGAGACTCGCGTCTTCCACCGCAAATATCTCGTCGAAGCGCTTCGTGACGCCGTTCAGTTCAATGACGCTGCTTTTCAATCCACCGGCTCCAGTCCGGATGAAACGGCTTCATGCGCGGGTGCCGATCGACGACGCTCGGCGCGCGCAACAGCGGAAACTGCCGCGCCGCCAGCCGCAGCGTCTGGATCGCGGGGCTGTTGAGCAGCAGCTTGACGAACGGATAGCGCCAGATCAGCCGGTCGATCAGGTCGCTCGCCTCGTACGGGAGATCGCCCACGCCATCGCCGTCACGGTCCCAGCCGGCGTAGTTGCTCCAGTAGTTGCCCGTGTTTCCGCCCCAGGGTTCGTCGCGTGCGGCGACGTAGCGGATCTGGTCGCGGTTCTGGATGAAATCGTTGCCCTCGACCTGATTGTGGATCGAGCCGGCCCACAGGTGCACACCCACGCGGTTGCCGATCACCACGTTGTTCCTCAGGACGTTGTATTCCGCGTCGTAGATGAAGAAGCCGCGATTGTTGCCGGCGACCACGTTGCCTTCGATCACCGAGTCCTGGATCGTGCGCAGCATGATGCCGTGGTCGGTATTGCCCCAGGCCACGTTGTTGCGCACCACCTGGTTGCGCACCTCCATCAGCGCCAGCCCGCCGCGATTCAGATACGACTCGTTGTCCTCCCACAGATTGAAGTAGGAATTCATGTAGTGCGTGCCGTAGCGCAGGTGGTGAATGCGATTGCCGCGGAACACCGCATGGTGCGAAACGTCGACGTAGATGCCGTCGCGCGCGAAGCTGATGTCGTTGCCGATGATCTGGGCACCGGTCGTGTTGTAGAGCTGGATGCCGTTGCCCCGCTGCGGCGAGGCGAGATCGCGCTTGCCGGTGATCACGTTGGACTCGATACGCACGTCCTTGACGCGCTCGATCCACAGGCCGAACAGGTTGTAGACCAGCGCGCAGTCGCGCACGACGGCACGATCGGCTCCCGGCTCGATGTAGATGCCGGCGTTCTGGTCGGTCAGATTCGCGCCGCTGTCGCGGACGATGATGCCCTCGATGACGACGTCCGGCGCCTTGACGCGGATGACGTCGCCGTTGCCGCCGCCGCTCAAGGTCGGTCGCTCGGTGCCGGTGAGCCGCAGCGGCTTGTCGATGACGAGGTGTTCCTCGTAGTAGCCGCGCTCCACCCGCACCTGATCGCCGGCCCGCGCGGCGCGCACGGCCGCGGCGATCGATTCGCCCGGACGAACCACGCGCTCCGCGGCGACCCCCTCGACCCCGGCCGCCGAGAGCAGGGCGCCGAGCGCGAACAGCAGCGCCGGCATCACCGCAATGCCGCGCTCAGTGCAGCACACCGAGAAGATCGAGAACAAGGAACAGTCCGGCGCCGATGATGAGGTTCTTCGTCGCAACGTAGGCGATCAGATCGGCCTTGCTCGCCGGCCGGAAATCGCGCCGCCACCACGGGCCATCCTTCACCCATGGCTTGCAATACGCGCGTGCGACGATCTCGTACACGCTCCAGCCGGTCCACCATCCGACGACCACGGCGGAGCCGATCTCGCCGGCCGCGGCGAGAATCCAGGTAGCGGTCACCACTACCGCGAGGCCGATGCTGGCCGCCTTGAAGGCAATCGGTTGCTTGAAGAAGCGCGCGCTCCACGGGAAGAAGTGATAGATCGTCTCCTCGTAGAGCCAGCGCCACAGCGAACCGGGCTCGGAGCGCGGTGGAGGCATCGGCCCTTCTCCAGTCGGTGTTGGTTTCATCGCTTTGCGTCCTCCGCCACTCGATCCGCAACGGCCGTCGCGGCCTTGTCGGCCGGCCTGATCTCCTTGATCGGGATGAAGTAGCCGTCGGCGCCGATCGGCGTCAACGGCAGGCCGGCTCGTGCGCGCCGCCTGCGCTCCTGGCCGAGCGGCGGACAAGCATGATCGTCGTAATACAGGATCTGGCACTCGAGGCACAGCAGGCACTCGCGCCGGTCGATGTGCCCGAGATCGTCGATCGCCAGCGACCCGCAGCCCTTCTGGCAGGCATGGCAGGTCGTGCACTCCGCCTTGCGCTTCAGTCCGAAGAAGCGGAACGTGGTCGGTATGGCGAGCCCTGCGCCCAGCGGGCACAGGTACTTGCAGAACGGCCGCTCCATGAACATCGACAGCACGAACAGTGCGGCCCAGTACGCGACGAATGGCCAGCTGCGGTTCCACACACCCACGAGGAAGGTCGTCTTGAACGGTTCGACTTCGGCCATCCGCTCGGCCGTGCCGATCGAATAGAACGACAGCGCCAGCAGCACCGCGAACACGCCGTACTTGATCCATTTCAGCCGGTCGTGCCAGGCGAGCGGCAGGCTGAACTGGAAGCGCTTCAGACCGAGAGCGCCGCCGAGCTTGAACGCGAGCTCGGTCATCGACCCGTATGGACACAGCCAACCGCAGAACAGCCCCCGTCCCCAGAGGAACACCGTGATGACGACGTACCACCAGAAGATGAAGATCAGCGGATCGGAAAGGAACAGCTCCCAGCGCCACTTGTAGACCAACGAGTGGAACCAGGTCAGCACGTGCGTGATGCTCGGCTGCGCGGTGGCGTAGAAGCCGACGAAGCCTACGCTCACGATCCACGCCGTGTAGCGGGGAATCGTGACCCAGCGCTTGTCCTTGCGCCTCGCACGCCGCACCAGCCGATCGCGCAGCGCATAGGTCGCCGCGACGGCGGCCAGGAACAGCGCGAGCGCCGCGATCTCGATCTTGCGCGACGTCCATAGCCGCAGCCACGGCGGCTCGGGCCGCTCGATCCGCGGACGCCCGCCCTCGAGATAGCGCGCAGGAAGCCAGTATTCGCGGTCGAAGTTGAGGAATGTCTTGGCGCCGGTCTGCCTGTCGACCGCGCTCGCCAGGAACACCAGGCTCCAGGGATAGGCGGCGCTGAAGCTGGCGCTGCGCAGAATGAAGATGCCCGATTCCTTGTACGCCGGTGCGCCTGCCGCGTGCACCGCGTAGAGATTCAGGTAATCGGTGTCGCGGAAGGTGAAAGTCTCGACATCCTGTGCCACGCGGACGCGGTCGTAGATTCCACCGCGCACGAATCCCGAGCCCTTGAACGAGGCCGTGCCGCGACCGATGACGAAGATCGCGTGTTCGCCGGGCTTCAGATCGGCCATCAGCCGCTGGTAGCCATCGTCGCCCAGGATGCTCCGGCCGATGGTCGGCACGTTGAGATAGCCGAAGTGAAGGTCGATGTAGGGTTCGCCCGTGTCCTCGACCCCGACGTCCTTCGGCCGCACGGTGATGCGGCCGATGCTGCCTTCGCGGACCAGCGCGTCCCACGACAGATGCTCGGAGACGGGCGTGAACACCGCCGGCGGTTTCGGGATGGCCTTGAGCAGGCCGACCTGGCGCGCGATCTCGTACCCCGAGCGAAGAATCACCTGGTTCTCGGCGATCACGGTCACCGTGGCGCCGGAGATCGCATCGACGGCGACGTAACCGGGCTCGTCGCGCGCCTTGCCGACCTCGATCCGATCGCCGACGAACTTGCCGATGTACTGCGAGATGAATCGGGTCAGCGCCGATTCGGGGATGCCGACAAGGAGAATCGGTTCGCTGTGTCGCAGGATGCGAACGCCGGTGATGAGGCCCTTGGTGTCCATTCCGATCAGCGTCACCACCGGCTTGCCCGAGTACGCCGGGATGTCGACGATGTCCGTTGAAAGGAAGACGTAGCCGACCAGATCCTTGCGGCCGCCCTCGGTGCGATATCCCTCCACATACGGCGGGCGGCCCTTGCGTTGCGAGAAGGCGTCCGCGCGCGGCAGGACGTCGCGGCACGACACATGGGCGCACAGGTCGGGATCCGTCGCCAGTTGCGCCGGCAGTGGCGCCTCATAGGAGCCCGTCTCCGCCGTCACGGCGAAGGACAGTACGAGCAGAAGCGTGCCTAGCAGCGCGCGCAGGGACTTCATCAACGGGTTGACTGCGCCTGCTTCTCGTAGAGCGCGACGATGCGCTCGGTCCGCTCGAGGACGCGCTCGCTGAGATCGGCAATCTCGGGAGCGCGACGCTTCAGCACGGCCCGGTCAGGGACGTCCCGCAGAGCGGCGCCGTATGCGACCCACTCCCGATCGAGCTGCGCGAGTTCCGCTTTGATCGCTTCGGATTGCTGAGGCGCGGCGAAGAGACGGTTCATGCCGGAGGAAAATTCGGCCCGCGCCATGCTCATTTCCATCTGCGACGCATGCGCATTCACGTTCCAGGCCATGAACAGGTAATACTTCGCGATGCGCTGCGACAGCATGCGCTGACGGCCCGCGACGTTGACGAGCCGGTCCGCCGGTCGCCCGGCGGTCGTCATCTCATAGGCGAGCGTGAGCCGATGCGCGGCCTCCTGCACCGCCTCGCTCAGATCGTAGATCTGCCGCGCGCCTTCGACGGTCGGCCTGGCGGCCAGCGCCGGCTTGTAGTCACCCCAGCTTCGCTTCAGTTGTTCGAGCGCCTTGCTCACGTCCGCCGTCGGCGTGAAACCCTGCAGCTGCGCGAGCTGCTGCTCGAACAGGGTGGTCGACTGGTCGAGGATCGCCCGCGCCCGCTCGGGCTGGATCTCCTGCCCGATCATGAGGTATGCCTTCGCCAGCCGCTGCGACAGCATGCGCTGGCGCCCAGCCAGGTTGATGGCGCCGGCAGGTGTCATGCCGGCCGTCACCTTGCCGACCGCGCCGGCATCGGCCGCCGTTGCGCAACTCGTCGCAACGAGTGCGACGAGCCCCAGCATGCAGCCGAGCCGACTCGCGAGGCGCCTGAACATCGCAGTTCCGCGAGGGCCCTTCAGGCCTCCACCAGCAGCAGGCTGCGCATCTCGAGGTGCAGTGCGTGGCAGAAGTGCGTGCAGTAGCACCAGAACGCCCCCGGCTTGTCGGCCTTGAACGTCACCGACTTCGTCTCCTGCGGATTGACGATGAAGTTGATGTCGTACTCGGGAATGCCAAAGCCGTGCGTCAGGTCTTCGACCTTGTCGTGATTGGTGAGGATGATCGTGATCTCGTCGCCCTTCTTCGCCTTGAACTCCGGCAGGTTGAAGGTCGGCGCCGTGGAGGCCAGTCGTATCGTCACCTTGTTTCCCTTGCGCTCGACGCCGATGTTCTTGAAATCGCTCACCGCGTTGGGGAAGTCGCTCATCGTGTAGATCTGGCGCGTCTTCACGATCTCGCGCTTCACGATGATGGCGTCGTGCGGCTCGGGGTACGCGGTGTGGTCGTGGATCAGCCGCATCTTGTCGCCGCTGATGTCGATCAGCTGCTCGGTCTCGACGTGCAGCGGCCCGACCGGCAGGAAACGGTCCTTGGAGAACTTGTTGCCGGAGTTGAAGAACCTGCCATCGGCTTCCTTCGTCTCCCCCATCGACGTGTAGCCATGGCCCGGCTGATAGTGGACGTCGATCCGGTCGAGCACCGGCTGGACTGTCTTGTCGCCCTTGAACTGGGCGATCGCCTTCTCGATGTTCCACTTGACGATCTGGCTGTCGAGGAACAGCGTCGTGTAGGCGTTGCCCTTGTTGTCGAAAGCGGTATGCAGCGGACCGAGGCCGATCTCGGGTTCGGCCACCACCGCGTCGCGCGGATCCTTCAGCCCCCCGTCGAACCACTTCAACACCAGTTCATGCGCGGTGACGGTCGCGGTCGGCGAGAGCTTGCCGGAAGACACGAAGTACCTGCCGTCCGGCGTGACGTTGACCCCGTGCGGGTTCTTCGGAACCGGCACGTAGCAGGTGAGCGCAGTCTTCGGATCGGCGTTCGCCGCCTTCGTCCCGTCCACCACCGGCACCTTCGAACTGCCGATGGTCTTGAACTTGCCCGCCTTGATCGCGGCTTCGATGCGCTCGATATGGAAGAACACGACGGAGTCGCGCTCGGCCGACATCATGTCCGCATAGATGAGCCCGCCCTCGGTGTTGTACTGGTTCGCGCAGGCGAGCTTGCCGTCATAGGATGTCGCCACCAGGTCCATGTTGCCGTCGATGCGGCACTGCCAGCGCACCTCCATCGACTCGGCATCGACGCAGGTGAACAGGCAGCCCCATTTCTTGGGCTCCTTCAGTTCGTGCCCGTCGTTGGGCAGCGGTGTGTGGAACTCCGCGCCACAGAAGACGCGCGTCGTGAAATTGATCTTCGGGTCGATCGGGTCGCGTTTGTCGGAAAACATGCCGTGGAAGCCCTGCACGTTCGGCAGCTTCGTGATCCGGTCGCACTCCATCGTGTCCATCCGGATGCGGGCCAGCCGTGCGTGCAGCTTGTCATTCACCCACAGATACTTGCCGTCGTACGTGCCGTCCTTGTACGAGGCGTGGACGTGGTGCGTGTCGCCGGTCTTGTAGAGCAGGCTGCCGTCCGCTTTGGTGCCAAGGATCTTCTTCGACTCGTTGGTGATGCCCCAGCCGACCATCGGATCGATGTTGAACACCGGGATCCGCTTGATGGTCCGGCCGGAAGGAAGCCCGTAGATGCGCATCTCGCCGGAGTGGCCGCCGCTGGAGAAGATGTAGTACTCGTCGAGCTGGCCGGGGGGAACTTCGTACTTGCCCGCCGCCGGCGCGGCGGCTGCCTTGGACTCCGAGGTCTTCCCCGGCGCCTGTTCGGCGGGCTTGCACGCGGCGAGCGCCGATAGTCCTGCGCCTGCGATGCCCGCGATGGCCGCCTGATTCAGGAATTTCCGCCGACTGTTGTCCTGCGGTTGCGGCCGTTCGGTCGGCAATGGCTCTTCGCTGCTCATGGATTCCCCTCCCTGGGATGAAATCAGGGCGCCGCGCGCGCCCGCGCGAACGTCCGGCAATGAATAGAAAAGCTACGCCGGTGACCGATGTCGACGCTGACTCCCGTCAAGCAGCACCGCGCTTGTACGCCACCGGATCACTCAACCTTCATGCGCAGGCTCTTGTCCACGAACTCCAGCCGCTGCAGCAGTTCCGGCGTCACATGGATGTCCTCGTGCTCATCCACCAGCATCGCGTATGTGACACCGATTCGCCGCGCCATCGCGCGCCAACCCTTCGTGCCCGAGACGAAGAGCGGCTTGGTGCCGCCATCCGAAAGCGTTCCCGCAGCGGGTCCCGCCGGAATCAGGACGGTGACAGCCTGCACGTCCGGCACCGGGTATCCGCTGCGCGGGTCGATGATGTGCGACACGCGCCTGCCGTTGACGAGGTAGAAGCGCTGGTAGTCGCCCGACGTGCCGATCGCCTCGCCGTCGCGCAGTTCCAGCGTGGCGAGCACGCCTGCGCGCCGCGGATGCTGAATTCCCACACGCCAGGGCTGTCCGCCCTTCGTGCCGAGCGCGATGACGTTGCCGCCGATGTTGATCAGGGCATTGTCGATTCCGCGTTCGCGCAGCAGACGCGCGCCGCGGTCGAGCGCGTAGCCCTTCGCATAGCCGCCGAAGTCGAGCTGAACGGCAGCGTTGCGGCTCGTCACCTCGTTGCCTTCCACTCGCAGGTCGTCCATGCGCGGGTTGGCGGCGACGAGACGCGCAATCGCGGCGGAATCCGGCGCCTTCGCGCCCGATTGCTGGTCCCTGTGGAAGCTCCACAAGCCGACGAGCTTCCCAATGGCGGGGTTGAACAGGCCGCCGGACTCCTCGAAGAGTCTGGTGGCATCGAGAATCAGGCCGGCGATCTCCGGCGACACGGGTATCCGCCGTCGGCCGGCGGCGATCGCCTGATTCAGACTGGTGACTTCGCCCGGCTTCCACGCGTGCAGCGCCCAATGCATGCGCTCGTACTCGCGGAAGACCGCCGATGCAGCGTCGTGTGCTCGCGCTTCGCTGACGCCAACAATCGAGATGTCGACGCGGGTTCCGAAGACGAACGTCTGATCGCGGTGGATCTGGGCCCATCCCGGCGCCGCGGCGAGCCCAATCAGACCAAGAACGGCCGCGAGAAGTCGTTGGCGCCAACGCGCGCATGGCCAACGCGCCGCGCATCGCGGGCGATCATCGATCCATATCCGCACCTGTGCGCCTGCTCAATGGCCGTGCACGGCATGCTCGGCCCGAGGGCCATGCGCCTCGCCGGCGGCGTCGAGCCACAGCCGCTCGACGTAATGAACGTAAGGCACGTAGGCTTCCACGTAGGCGCGGCTCGCTTTCACATCATTCGCGTCGAAATCCTTGCGCTGCCTCGCGGCGCGAAAGTGCGCGTGCACGCCCTTGCGAACTGCCTCGGTGAGCAGCGCGACGACCCGATCGATCGAGCCGTCCGTGAGCGCCCGATCCGCGGCCGGAATCGCCGGTCCGAGATCACGCCCGGCAGGCTTGAGCCCGGTATAGGGGGCTCCTTCGGCCGCGCGGTGAACGCGCACGAGGGTTTCGAAAAAGTGCCGATCCGCGAGCTCGCGCGCCTGGGGACCGAGCTGGCGCACCGCGGTCGCGTGCTCGAACGCGCGGCGGATCTCCGGCTCGTCTTCGGCGCGCACCCATCCGAGCACGAGATTCACGTTGCCGCTTTCGAGCGCGCGCCTGGCGAGCGTCACCACGGGGCCGTCCATGCCGTCGCAATGGCCGATCGCCCAGATCCATACGACTCCCAGATCACCGACGCCGAGCGGACTCTGCGCATCGAGCCAGTGCGCCACGAGCCGATACGCGACCGCGGCCGCCGTGATCGCCAGCATCGCCATCATCCGCGGGTCCTGCAATCGAGATGCTCTCATGTCGTCCTCCAAATCCGGCGAAAGACATGTTCATCCATCAGGGTGCATCACCTGCTGATCTGTGTCACGACCCATGGCTTTGACCACACCACGCAACGGAGTGATCCGCGCGCTATCAGCGAGTCGAGGACCACGGCGCCGCCGTACTGCGCGTCGCCGCCGCGCGTCATACGCCTGCGAACGTGGAATGACCGCACACCCGGCGCGCCGCGCGGCTCGCGCCCGCGTTCGTTGCGCGCGAAAGGTAGTTGCTGCAGCTCTCGCGTAGCATTTCACTTTCGCGCTTCACAGAGGACGGCATGATTGGCATGGACTGGCCCGCGCTGGTCACGCTCGGCGCACTGGCGCTGGGGTTCGCAACCGCGTCGCTGGTCGGACACGCGCGCGTGAAGTACCGCATCAAGGCACCGGCGACGACCGGCCACGAGATGTTCGAGCGCGCGTACCGCGTGCAGATGAACACGCTGGAGAACACGGTGCTGTTCCTGCCCGCGCTGTGGCTGGCCGCGCTTTACGTCGGCGCGCCCGCTGCGACCGTGCTCGGCGCCGTGTGGCTGGCCGGCCGCGTGTGGTACGCGTTCGCGTACATGTCCGATCCGAAGAAGCGCGGCGCCGGCTTCACGCTCGCCTACATCGCGTGGGGGCTGCTGATGCTCGGCACCGCGTGGGGCGTGCTGTCGCATCTCGCAGGCCGGTGATGGCCGCGCCCGCGACAACGGCGGCCGCGCCGCGCTCCGTTCCCGCGGCCGCGCCGGCAGAGCGGCGGCTGCGTCCGCTGCGCGCGCTGCTGCCGTATGTGACGCCGTACCGCAGGCAGATCGCGCTGGCGCTGCTGTTCCTGCTCGCGGCTGCGGGAAGCACGCTCGCGCTGCCGTACGCGGTGAAGCTCTTCGTCGACGGCGGGCTGGTGCGCCCGGCCGGCGCCGAACTCGGCGCGCGGCTGGTCGCGATCCGCGAATACCTGGTCGTGCTGTTCGGCGTCTCGGTGGCGCTCGGCGTGTTCACCGCCGCGCGCTTCTACATGGTGACGTGGATCGGCGAACGCGTGACCACCGACCTGCGCCACGCCGTGTACGCGCACGTGCTGCAGCAGAGCCCGCAGTTCTTCGAGACGCTGAAGACCGGCGAGGTGCTGTCGCGCCTGACCACCGACACGACGGTGATCCAGAACGCGGTGGGATCGAGCATCTCGATGGGACTGCGCAACACGGTGCTGTTCCTCGGCGGCATCGCGATGCTGATCGCGACCAGCCCGCGGCTGATGCTGACGGTGACCGGCATCATCGTGCTGGTGGTTCTGCCCGCGATCGTCATCGGCCGCCGCGTGCGGAAACTCTCGCGCGCGAGCCAGGACCGCATCGCCGACACCAGCGGCATCGCCGGCGAGATCCTGAACGCGATCCCGATCGTGCAGAGCTTCACGCAGGAGCGCGCCGAGACGGCGCGCTTCAAGGCTGCCAACGAACAGGCGTTCGCGACCAGCGTGCGCCGCACCGGCACGCGCGCGGCGCTGACCGCGTTCGTGATCGTCGGCGTGTTCGGCTCGCTGCTGTGGGGCCTGTACGGTGGCGTGCAGGCGGTGCTGGCCGGCGAGATCACGCCGGGGCAGCTTTCCGAGACCGCGCTGTACATCATGCTGGTCGCCTCCAGCGTGGCCGTGCTGGCCGAGGTGTGGGGCGACCTGCTGCGTGCCGCCGGCGCCACCGAGCGGCTGATGGAACTGCTCGATGCGCACTCGGCGATCGCCGATCCGCCCGAGTCGCGCGCACTGCCGCCGCCGCACGGCGGCGCGCGCGTCGAGTTCGACCGCGTGCGCTTCGCCTATCCGTCGCGGCGGGAGCGGCCGGTGCTGCACGACCTGACGCTCGCCGTCGAGCCGGGACGCAACGTCGCGCTGGTCGGCCCCTCGGGCGCCGGCAAGACGACCATCTTCCAGCTCCTGCAGCGCTTCTACGACATCGACGCCGGCGCGATCCGCTGCGACGGCATCGACCTGCGCGAGCTGCGGCTCGCCGACCTGCGCGGCCGCATCGCGGTCGTGCCGCAGGAGCCGGTGATCTTCTCCGGCAGCGTGCTCGACAACATCCGCTACGGGCGTGCCAGCGCGACCGAGGAGGAAGCGCTGGCCGCGGCGCGCGCGGCGTTCGTCGACGAGTTCGTGCGGCAATTGCCCGACGGCTACGCGACCTTCGTCGGCGAGCGCGGGCTGCGGCTGTCGGGCGGCCAGCGGCAACGGATCGCGATCGCGCGCGCGATGGTCAAGGACGCGCCGCTGCTGCTGCTCGACGAAGCCACCAGCAGTCTCGACGCCGAGAGCGAGCGCGCGGTACAGGCCGCGCTCGAGGTCGCGATGCGCGGCCGCACGACGATCGTGATTGCGCACCGGCTGGCGACCGTGCAGCGCGCCGACCGAATCTTCGTGCTCGAAGCCGGACGCATCGTCGAGGCCGGCACGCACGCGGAACTCGTCGCGCGCGGCGGCCTGTACGCGCGGCTGGCGGCGCTGCAGTTCGCGGCGTGAGCTACAGAACGCCGGTCAGATCGATGATCACACCGGCAAGCATCGTGACCGGCGTCGGTCCGGGCGTTTCGGTCGCGCTGATGTCGAGGTAGCGATTGCCCTGCGGCGAGCGGAAGAAGTGCACCAGCGAGAAATCCAGATCGACGATCCACACTTCCGGCACGCCATGCTGCGCGTACAGCGCGGTCTTGACTTGCCGGTCGTAGGCGGCGGTCGCCTGCGACACCTCGATCACCAGCAGCGTGTCGGCAGCGGCCGGCGTCGCATCGGCGTAGAAGTCGGCGCGCGGTCGCAGCAAGGCCAGATCGGGCTGCGGCTCGGAACGGTCGCCAAGGCGGATCGGATCCTGCACCGAAACGATCGCGCGACCAGCCACGGCCGCAGTCAGCGCGAGATTGAGCCTCTTGACCGTCGCCGCGTGCCTGCTCCCGATCGGTGCCATGTCGACGATCACCCCCTCGATAAGTTCCACGCGCGCGTCGCGGGCGAGCACGCCGGTCTCGGCCATCCGGTGGTATTGCTCCACCGTCAGCCGATGCTGCGCTACACGGAGTTCGGCAGGAAATTCCTCGATCACGCCCATCGCAACGCCCCTTTGCGGCCGAAGCGCGGCCAGTATATCGGCCCGACCCGAAACGGAGCGAATCCGGAGATCAGATGAACCACGGTGAACGCGCGGCGCTTCGCACCGGAACGCCGGCCGACCTCCCCGACCTCGACGTCATTGACCCGTTGTTGCGCGCCGCTACCGATCGCGCGGAACTGATGCGCAGCGCGCTGGCGCACGGTCAGTGCGTGCTTGCGGTCGATGGCAGCGAAGTTCTCGGCTACGTGGTACTGACTTACGACTTCTTCGGATACGGCTTTATCCCGCTGTTGTTGGTCGCGGCGGGCCGCCGCCGCGCCGGCATTGCGACGCGTCTGCTGCATGAGGCGGAGCGCCGCTGCGAGCGGCGAAAGCTCTTTGCCACCACGAATCGGTCGAACGATGTCGCGCAGCGTCTGTTCGAGAAGCATGGCTTCGTGGCCAGCGGCCACATCGAGAATCTTGACCCTGGCGACGACGAGCTCGTCTACTTCAAGGCGCTGCCGCCACCGGGTTGAGTCGGACAAGGCACAATATGCGCGCGGAAGACCACCGCCATGTGTCGCCTGAAGGAGGCGCGATGCGAGCCTGGATGATCTCGATCTGCCTGGTGCTGAGCGCCTGCGCCACCCCGCCTGCCCCGGTGGCGCGGCCGGACGCGCTGCTGCACGACGAGCTGTTCGCCGCGCCCGGCGAGCGCATCGACGCGGCCGACATCTTCGCGCTCAGCGAGCCGATGCGGCGCTTCCTGAAGCACGAGATCGCGGCGGAGATCCGCGTGCACGGCTACCAGATGGGGCTGGCCGAGGCATTGCAGAAGCCCGGCAAGCTGCTGATCGAATACGACGCGGAGGCCACGCGCAACGCGGCGCAGACTTTCGAGGCGCGCGCGGGCAACTGCCTGTCGCTGGTGCTGATGACCGCGGCGTTCGCCAGGGAACTCGGCATTCCGGTGCGCTATCAGAGCGCGTATCTCGAGGAGACGTGGAACCGCAGTGGCGATCTGCTGGTGAGGAGCGGCCACATCAACATCACGCTCGGCGGGCGCCTGTTCGACGCCGGCACCACGCGCTGGCTGCACCCGCTGACGATCGACTTCCTGCCGGCCTCCGAGATCCGCGGCATGCAGGTACGCGAGATCGACGAACCGACGGTGGTCGCGATGTACATGAACAATCGCGCGGTCGAGGCGCTGGCGCAGGGACGCCTCGCCGACGCTTACGGCTGGGCGCGCGCGGCGATTCGGCACGACCCGCGGCTGGCGATCGCGTTCAACACGCTCGGCGTGATCTATCAGAAGCGCGGCGCGCCGGCCGCGGCCGAGCAGGCATTCACCGCGATGCTTGCGCGCGACCCGAACAACACGCAGGCGCTGGCCAACCTCGCCGATGTGTATGCGAAAGAGGGTCGCAGCGCGGAGGCCGAGACTCTGCAGCGCCGGCTGGCGCGGCTCGAACCGTATCCGCCGTTCTATTTCTTCAACCTCGGGCAGGCGGCGGTGCAGCGCAGCGACTGGCGCGCAGCGCGGGATCTGTTCGCCCGCGAGGTAGCGCGCGCCGACTACAACGCCGATTTCCATTTCTGGCTTGCGTTGGCGGATTTCCAGCTCGGCAACCTCGACGAGGCGCGGCGGCAGCTCGCCGAGGCGCGCGACAACAGCACGACGCCTAACGATCGTGCGCTGTACGCGGCCAAGCTCGCCTGGCTGCGCAACTACCGCGCGGACTGACCGGCAGTCCGCTCCCGTTTCCCGCCGTTTCGTCGCACGCGGCTGGCGGCACCGGCCCCCATCGGTCAGACTGCGCCACTCTTTCACAGGAGAATTGAATGAACGTTTCGCCCGCGATGCGGGCCGCGCGCCGGCTCGCAGCCGCGCTGCTGGGCCTGGCAGCGCTCGCGGCAGCGGCGCAGCCCGCGACGCATCCGCCGCAGTTTCCGATCCGCGACTTCTTCAGCAATCCTGAGCAGGCGTACTTTCGGCTGAGCGAAGACGGCCGCACGCTCGGCTTCATGCAGCCGGTGTCGGTCGACGGCAGCCCGCGGCGATTGAACGTGTTCGTGCAACCGCTCGCGGGCAGCCGTCCGGTCGGCACGCCGCGGCGGCTGACCCGCGAGACGGCACGCGACATCAGCATCTACCACTGGAAAGGCTCGGGCACGATCCTGTACGAGAAGGACTTCGGTGGCGACGAGAACTTCCACGTCGTCGCGGTCGACATGAAGTCGGGCAAGGTCACGGATCTGACGCCCGGCGACAAGGTGCGCGCCAGCATCCTCGATCCGCTGCGCGACGATCCGCGTCACATCCTGGTCGCGCACAACCGCCGCGATCCGGAATTGTTCGATGTGTACCGGATCGACCTGCGGACCGGCAAGGAAACGCTGGTGGCGAAGAATCCCGGCGACATCATCGCGTGGGACACCGATCATGCCGGCCACGTGCGGATCGCCGTGCGAACGCAGGGACTCGACACGATCCTGCTCTACCGCGCGACCGAGAAGGACGAGTTCAGGCCGATCATCACCACCGACTACAAGACCGAGGTCGAGCCGGCGTTCTTCACCGCCGACGACAGGAAGCTGTACGCGATCAGCAACCGCGGCCGCGACCGCAAGGCGCTGGTGATGATCGATCCGGCGCACGCCGACGCCGAGCAGATGATCTTCGAGCACCCGGAAGTCGATCTGGGCGGCGCCGCGTGGTCGCTGCTGCGCAAGAAGCTCACGTACGCCGAGTACGTGACCGACCGCACGGAACGCAAGTTCTTCGATGCGCCGATGGAACGCATCTTCGCGCGGCTCGGGAACAAGCTGCCGGAAAGGGAGATCACGCTGCAGAGCGCGACGCGCGCCGAGAACAAGTTCATCGTCGCCGCGGCCAACGACCGCACGGAGGGCGCGCGCTACATCTACGACGCGCAAGCCGACACGCTGACCAAGCTCGCCGACATCAACCCGAAGATTCCGGAGGCGGCGATGGCGCCGGTGCAGCCGATCGCCTACACCGGCCGCGACGGACTGAAGATCCACGGGTATCTGACGCTTCCGGTCGGCCGCACGCCGAAGAACCTCGCCTGCATCGTCAATCCGCACGGCGGCCCGTGGGCGCGCGACGCGTGGGGCTACAACCCCGAGGTGCAGTTCCTCGCCAATCGCGGCTTCTGCGTGTTGCAGATGAACTTCCGCGGCTCGACCGGCTATGGCCGCAAGTTCTGGGAAGCGGGCTTCGGCCAGTGGGGCCTCGAGATGCAGGACGACGTCACCGACGGCGTGAGGTGGCTGACCGCGCAAGGCATCGCCGACCCGAAGCGCATCGGCATCTACGGAGCCAGCTACGGCGGCTATGCGACGCTGGCGGGAGTGACGTTCACGCCGGATCTGTACGCGGCGGCGGTCGACTACGTCGGCGTGTCGAACCTGTTCACGTTCCTGAACACGATTCCGCCGTACTGGAAGCCGCTGCTGCCGAAGTTCCACGACATGGTCGGCGACCCGCAGAAGGACAAGGAGCGGCTCGCGGCCACGTCGCCCGCGCTGCACGCGGACAGGATCACGACGCCGCTGCTGATCGCGCAGGGCGCGCGCGACCCGCGCGTGAACAAGGCCGAAAGCGACCAGGTGGTCGAGGCGCTGCGCAAGCGCGGCGTCGAAGTCGAGTACCTCGTCAAGGACAACGAGGGCCACGGCTTCCGCAACGAGGAGAACCAGTTCGAGTTCTACGGCGCGATGGAAGCGTTCTTCCTCAAGTACCTGAAGCCGGATGCGGGCGGCTGAAGCGCGCGTGTTCTGTTGATTTGCTGGTTCCCCGCTGGAGCTTGCCCTCGACTCCGATCGGGGGCGGGGATGACACGGCCGTGGCTTAGAACGACCGCCGGGCGCGGACTTGTGTGCAATCTCGGCCGCGAGGGGCGGCCGCCGATAGAATGCCGTCGATCATCCCGCGACCGCCATGCGCCAGTACGAAGACTTCATGCGCCACGTGTTCGAGCACGGCGCCGACAAGCGCGACCGCACCGGCACCGGCACGCGCTCGGTATTCGGCTACCAGATGCGCTTTGCGCTGCGCGAGGGTTTCCCGCTCGTCACGACCAAGAAGCTGCACATGCGCTCGATCGTCCACGAGCTGCTGTGGTTCCTGCGCGGCGAGTCGAACGTCCGCTACCTGCACGAGAACGGCGTGACGATCTGGGACGAGTGGGCCGACGCGAACGGCGAACTCGGCCCGGTGTACGGCGTGCAGTGGCGCTCGTGGCCGGCGCCGGACGGCGGGCACATCGACCAGATTTCGAACGTGCTGCGCGAGATCAGGAGCAATCCCGATTCGCGGCGGCTGATCGTGTCGGCGTGGAACGTCGGCGACCTCCCGCAGATGAAGCTGCCGCCGTGCCACCTGCTGTTCCAGTTCTACGTGGCCAACGGCGCGCTGTCGTGCCAGCTCTATCAGAGGAGCTGCGACATCTTCCTCGGCGTGCCGTTCAACATCGCCTCCTACGCGATGCTGACGCACATGGTCGCGCAGCAGTGCGACCTGGAAGTCGGCGATTTCGTGTGGGTCGGCGGCGACTGCCACATCTACGGCAACCATTTCGAGCAGGTGCGCGAGCAGCTTTCCCGCGTGCCGCGGCCGTATCCGCAGCTCGTGATCAAGCGCAAGCCGCCGACGTTGTTCGACTACCGCTACGAGGATTTCGAGTTCGCCGGCTACGACCCGCACCCGCACATCAAGGCGCCGGTGGCGGTGTAGATGCCAAGTTTCATGCCGAAACTTCCCTACCGCGACGAAGACGATCCGGCGATCGCCGAACTGGTCGCTGCGATCCGCGCGCGGCGTGGCGGCAAGCTGCTGAACCTCGACCGCATGCTGCTTCACAGTCCGCCGTATGCGCGCGGCTGGAACGCGCTGCTCGGCGCGGTTCGGCGCGAACTGGCGCTGTCGCCGCGCATCCGCGAACTGATCATCTGCGCGGTGGCGAAGGTGAATCGCGCCGAGTACGAATGGCAGCAACACGCGCCGGAGTTCCTCGCGGCCGGCGGACGCAGCGATCAGCTCGATGCGCTCGAAGACGTCACTGCCGCCTGCGACGATCCGCGCTTCGACGACACGGAGCGCGCGGCGCTCGCGCTGGCGATCGAGATGACGCGCGCGGTCGACGTGCGGCCGCAAACGTTCGAGCGCGCGCGGCGGCTCTTCACCGAGCGCGAACTGGCCGAGCTGGTCGGCACGATCGCGACCTACAACATGGTGTCGCGCTTCCTGGTCGCGCTCGGCGTCACGCAGGAAGGCGAATAGCCCTCGGCCCGGATGTTTCACGAGGTCGCCCCCGAATGCGGCGTTCTCCGGCTTCGATCGTTACTTGTGGAGGGCCGGCCGAATTCCAGTTTGGCTCGCCGAGGCTACGCGGGCTTGCGCGGCGCCTGCGCGGCCATCTTGCGCTCAAGTGCTCGCCGATGCCACTGGGCATCGGACTGCGCCCCTCTCGCGCAACCTGGCTCGCGCATGCATCCGCGCAATTCCCGCGTCCCTCGTGAAATATCCGGGCTCAGCCGCGCCGCGACACTTCGTTCTTCAGCAGTTCGCTCTTCAGCAGTTCCAGCCCGGCCAGCAGCAGGCGCTCGTAGCGCGCCTTCTCGGCGCGGATCGATTCTTCGTCCCAGTCGTAGAAGCCGCGGCCGGTCTTCATGCCGAGGTGACCGGCGGCGACCTTGTCGCGCAGCACGTGCGCCGGCTGAGTGTCGTTGGCGAGCGTCGGATACATCGTCGCCGCGGCCGCCGCGTGCACGTCGAGCCCGGCGTGATCGCGCTGCAGGCATGGCCCGGCGGCGAGGAAGCGGAAGCCGAAGCCGAAGCGCACCGCGGCGTCGATGTCCTGCGGCGTGGCCACACCGGCGTCGATCAGTGCGAACGCTTCGCGCGCCAGCGCGTGCTGCAGCCGGTTCGCGAGAAAACCCGGGAGGTCGCGGCGCACGTGCACCGGCACGCATCCCAGCGACTGCATCAGCGCATGCAGCTTCTCCGGCACGCCGGCATCGGTCGCGTCCGACCGCACCACTTCGACCAGCGGCACCAGGTGCGCGGGCAGGAAGAAGTGCAGCCCGAGCATGCGGCCGCGCGTTTCCAGCCCTGCCGCGATGCGGCTGATCGGAAAGCTCGAGCTGTTGCTGGTCAGGATGCAGTCGGGGCGCGCGAGCCGCTCGAGCTGCGCGAACACCGTCTGCTTCAGCGAAAGATCTTCCGGCACGCACTCGACGACCAGATCGATCGCGCTCCACGGCGCGTCCTCGATCCGAGGATGCACGTGCAAACGGTCGGGCGCCTCTACGGCGCCGATCTGCTGCGCGCCGTGGGCGAAGCGCCGCGGCAGCGTCGCGCGTGCGGCGTCGGAGGTCTCGACCACGTGCACGTGCCGGCCGCCGGCCGCGAAGACGAGCGCCACGTCGGCGCCCATGTTGCCGCCGCCGATGATCGCGACTTCGCCGTGATCTATCTCGCCCATCGCGGCCGAGAATACACTTCGCGCCTCGATGTCGAGCGAAAGAGCATGTCGAACGAAGACTTGTCGAACGAGGAAACCAAGGGCCTCGCGCGCGGACTGACCAGTTACGGCGATCCGGATTTTTCCCTGTACCTGCGCCGCTCGTTCGCGCAGTCGATGGGCTTGTCGCGCGCCATGCTGGCGCGGCCGGTCGTCGGCATCGCGAACTCGGCGAGCGGCTTCAACAACTGCCATCGCGACTTTCCGCAGCTCATCGACGCGGTCAAGCGCGGCGTGCTCGCGGCCGGCGGGCTGCCGCTCGACTTTCCCACCATCTCGCTCGGCGAGGTGTTCCTGCACCCGACCAGCATGATGTTCCGCAACCTGCTGTCGATCGACGTGGAGGAGATGATCCGCGCGCAGCCGATGGACGCGGTCGTGCTGGTCGGCGGCTGCGACAAGACGGTGCCGGCGCAGTTGATGGGCGCGATATCCGCCGATCGACCCGCGGTGCAGCTCGTCGCGGGGCCGATGATGCCGACCGCCTATCGCGGCGAGCGTCTCGGTGCCTGCACCGACTGCCGCCGCTTCTGGGCGAAGTATCGCGCCGGTGAAGTGTCGGCCGACGAGATCGGCGAGATCGAGAGCAACCTCGCGACCACCGCCGGCACCTGCGCGGTGATGGGCACCGCGAGCACGATGGCCGCGCTCGCCGAGACGCTCGGCATGACGGTACCGGGCAGCGCGGCGATTCCCGCCGTGCATGCGGACCGGCTGCGCGCGGGCGAGGCGAGCGGCACGCTGGCGGTCGCGCTCGCGACGCGCGGGCCGCGGCCGAGCGCGATCATCACCGACCGGTCGGTCGACAACGCGCTGCGCGTGCTGCTGGCGATCGGCGGCTCGACCAACGCGATCATCCATCTCACCGCGATCGCGGGCCGCGCCGGCGTGCGCGTGTCGCTTGCACGGCTGAACGAACTGTCGGACGCCACACCGGTGCTGGTCGATCTGAAGCCGACCGGTCAGCACTACATGTCGGACCTGTTTGCCGCCGGCGGCATCGGCGCCGTGCTGCGCGAACTGAAGCCACTGCTGAATCTGGACTGCGTGACGGTGACCGGCGAGACGCTCGGCGAACGGCTCGCCGCGCCCGCCGGCTACGTCGACCGCAGCGTGATCCGCCCGCTCGACCAGCCGTTCCAGCAGCACGGCGGACTGGTCGCGCTGTTCGGCAGCCTCGCGCCCGACGGCGCGATCCTGAAGCGCTCGGCCGCCGATCCAAAGCTATTCGAAAGCGAGGGCCGCGCGGTCGTGTTCGATTCGCTGGAGGACCTTGCCGCGCGCATCGACGATCCGGCGCTCGACGTGGCGCCTCAGGACTTCCTCGTGCTGCGCCACGCGGGACCGAGAAGCGGCGCGGCCATGCCCGAGGCGGGTTACCTGCCGATCCCGCAGAAGCTGGCACGCACCGGCGTCAAGGACATGGTGCGGATTTCGGACGCGCGCATGAGCGGCACCGCGTTCGGCACCATCGTGCTGCACGTGTCGCCGGAAGCAGCGGTCGGCGGGCCGCTGGCGCTGGTGAGAAACGGCGACCGCATCCGGCTGAGCGTGCGCGAACGCCGGATCGATCTGCGGGTCGACCACGCCGAGCTCGCGCGCCGCCGCGCCGCGCTCGCGCCGCGCGTACCGGCGGCCGCGCGCGGCTATGCGAAGCTGTACTTCGACCATGTGCTGCAGGCCGGAGACGGCTGCGACTTCGACTTCCTGCGCAACGCATGCTGAAGCGGCGCGCGCTGATCGGGCTGGCCGCGCTCACGCTGATGTGGGGCGTGAACTGGCCGATCATGAAGTTCTCGCTGCGCGAGCTGACGCCGATCTTCTTCCGCGGCGTGACGATGAGCGGCGGCGCGCTGCTGCTCGCCGCGTTCTACGCGCTGCGTGGCACCGACCTGCGGCTGCCGCGCGCCGCGTGGCTGCCGGTCGCGTGGCTCGCGGTTCCCAACATCTTCGGCTGGCACCTGTTCTCGATCCTCGGCGTACAGGAGCTCGCGTCGGGTCGAGCCGCGATTCTCGGTTTCACCATGCCGATCTGGACCACGCTGCTGGCGATCGCCTTCTTCGACGAGCGGCTGACGCCGCGCATCGCCGTCAGCGCGTTGTGCGCGCTGGCCGCGGTCGGCCTGCTGCTGGCGCAGGAACTGTCCGAGCTGGCGGGCAAGCCGCTCGGCGTGCTGTGGATGCAGATCGCGGCGTTTTCGTGGGCGCTCGGCACCATTCTGATGCGGCACACGCGGCTCGCATTGCCCACGCCGATGATCACTGTGTGGATGATGGTGTTCGGGGCGCTCGCGTTCTGGATCGTCGCGCCGCTGTTCGAGCCTTGGCCCACTTGGCATTTCTCGGCCCCGATGTGGCTGGCGCTGGCGTGGGCCGCCGCGATCAACTACGGCGTGGCGCAGATCGTGTGGTTCGGGCTGGCACGTGAGCTGCCGCCGACCGCGAGCGCGTTCTCGATCATGGCGGTGCCGATCGTTGGTATCGTCGCCGCGATCCCGCTCGTCGGCGAGTTGCCGCACTGGCAGGATTGGGTCGCGGCGGTGTTCGTCGTGGCCGCGATCGCTGCTGCCGTGCTGAGACGCCCGACATGAGCCGACCTCGAATCACGCTGATCGCCGCCGTCGCCCGCAACGGGGTGATCGGCCGCGCGGGCACGATCCCGTGGCGCATTCCCGGCGACCTGCCGCGCTTCAAGCGCATCACGCTGGGGCATCCGGTCATCATGGGCCGCCGTACGTGGCAGTCGCTCGGCAAGCCGCTGCCGGGGCGTCGCAATCTCGTGATCTCGCGCACGCCGGACCCGAAGCTCGCGGGCGCGGAAGTGTTCGCCTCGCTCGACGCGGCGCTGGCCGCGTGCGGTCAGGCCGAGGAAGTGTTCGTGATCGGCGGCACCGAGGCGTACCGCGAGGCCCTGCCGCGCGCGCAGCGGCTGCTTCTGACCGAGATCGACGCCGACATCGACGGCGATGCGTTCTTCCCTCCGTTCGACCGAACGCAATGGCGCGAGGCACGCCGTGAAAGCCACCCCGCCAATCCGGATAATCCGCTGCCGTTTGCCTACGTCGACTACGAGCGCAGCACGACGTAGCCCGGACCAACCCAGGGAGAGAAGAACACATGTCGCACGACACCTTTCACGTGCACGGCCCGCACGACCATCAACTGGAGCACGCCGCGCAGCACGGCGAGACCGACCGCTTCGCCGGCCGCATCGCGGTCACGACCGCGCTCCTCGCCACCGTGGGCGCACTGATGGCGTACGAAGGCGGCGCCACGCAGGCCAACGCGGGCCTGTTCAAGAACAACGCCGCGATCAGGAAGACCGAGGCGTCGAACCAGTGGAATTACTACCAGGCCAAGAGCAGCAAGCAGAACCTGGCCGAACTGGCGCTCGCGCTCGCACAAACGGCCGACAAGCAGGAGTTCTACAAGCAGGAAATCGCGCGCTACGACAAGGAGAAGAAGGAGATCAAGGTCGTGGCGGACAAGCTCGAGGCCGACGCGAAGGACTGGGACGCCCGCAGCGAGGCGGAGCTGCACCTGCATCACCGCTGGGCGCAGGCGACGACCGCGCTGCAGATCGCGATCGCGCTGTCGGCGATCGCGCTGCTGACGCGCCGCAACTGGCTGGTGTGGGGCGTGTACGGCGTCGCGGGACTCGGATCAGCGCTGGGTGCGATGGCGCTCGCGCACTTGTGAGCGCGCGCCGCGCTCGCCCTTTCAGCGCGGCGGCGAATCGCCGCGGTCGCCGTCGCCGTTGCCGCGCGACGGCCACCAGCGTTCGAGCAGCGCGCCGGCCCACTTCTGCCCGCCGAGCCCGAACGCGAGCGCCAGCGCGAACACGACGCCGGCGAGCAGGATCAGGAACGTCTGTCGCACGATTTCGCCGCCGATCGCGAGCTGCTCGACCGCGATTAGGATCACGAAGATCAGGATCGCGTACTGCGCCAGCCGCGCCAGCAGCTCGGCGTCGCGCATGTCGATGTTGCGGCAGAACGCGAGCACGGAGCCGGCCACGAAGCGCGCGAAGTACGCACCGAAGACGATCACCAGGAGCGCCAGGAACACGCGCGGCACGAACAGCACGATGCGGCTCAGGAGATCGGTCACGTAAGTCAGCCCCAGGCCGTTGCTGGCGATCAACAGCGCGCCCAGGATCACCAGCCAGTACGCGAGCGCGCCCGTCAGTTCGGTCGTGTCGCGCTCGAAGCCGCCCTGCTGCAGGAAGCCGTCGATGCCGGCGCGCTCGGTCAGCACGTTGAAGTTGACCGCGCGCAGGCCGCGCACGGCGGCGAAGCGCACGGCCTTGGCGATCAGCCAGCCGGCGACCAGGACAATCAGCGCCAGCGCCAGCCGCGGCAGGAACGCGCCGACTTCCACCAGCAGCGCGCGCAGCGGTTCGAGCATCACGTCGATGTTCTGCATGGAAACCTCCGTCGCCATCGTTCAATCCCCGCGCGCGAGCCGGGCGATGCCCGCGAGCGGAATTCCGACCCAGCCCGGGCGGTTGTCCAGTTCGTAGCGCAGTTCGTACAGCGCCTTCTCCAGCTCGAAGAGGTCGAGCAGCTCCGCCGCGGCCTCCGGAACCAGCGTCGCGGCCGCCTCGCGGTAACCGTCGAGAAAGGCGCGCCGCGCCACCTCTTCCCACGTGTGCGCGCGCGGCGCGAGCTGCGCGCGCTGCCCGCCGGTCGACTCGGCATGCTCAAGCGCGGCCGCGGCCGCGTAGCTGAACGAGCGCAGCATGCCGGCCGCGTCGCGCAGCGGTGATTGCTTGGCGCGCCGCTCCTCCAGCGGCCGCGCCGGCTCGCCCTCGAAGTCGATGATCACGAAGTCGTTGGCCGCGACCAGCACCTGCCCGAGATGCAGGTCGCCGTGCGTGCGCAGCTTCAGTCCGCAGTCTCCCGCCGGCGCAACCAGCCGCGCCAATACGCGGTCGGGCTGGCCGAGCAGCGCGATCGCCTCGGCGCGCAACGCCTCCGGCATCGTGTCGTGCCGGCGCTCGAACGCCGCGAGCGTGGCCTGCGCCTCGGCGCGCATGCGCTCGATCCAGCGCGCAGCCTCCTCGCGCGCGATCGGCTCGGGCGCGAAGGCCGGATCGGCCGCGTCGGCGAGCGCGCGATGCAACTCGCCGATGCGCTGCCCGAGCTTGTGCGCCAGCGTCGCGTAGGTGCCGAAAGCAGCCTGCGGGTCGTCCGCGCCCGCTTCCGCCAGGGCGCGCGCCAGATAATCGACGGTGTAGCTCCAGCCGTCGCCCTGGTTGGCGACATACGCCTGCAGCAGCGCGAGCGTGGTCGGGCCGTCCTCGCCGACGTACTCGACCGCGCCGGCGAGCGGCACGCAATGCGCGAAGCGCGCGACCTCGGTCAGGTGGCGCCCGATCTCCAGCTCGGGCGAGATGCCTGGCCGCAGGCGGCGATAGACCTTCAGGAAGAGCTGCTCGCCGAGCTGCATCACCGAGTTGCTGCTCGACGCCGGCGGCCGCGTGACCGGCCGGCGCTGCTCGCGCGTGCCGGCCAGGCGCTCGAATGCCGCGGTGGGCGTGAAGCGGATGCGGCCGCGCGCGGTCGCCACTTCCGCGCCGCGCGCGACGGCGTCGACCAGCGCGGCGCAGAACTGCTCGTCGGCCACCGCGTCGGCCAGGATGCCCACCTGCGCCTGCTGCCGCACCTTGGCGACCGTCACCGGCGCCAGCGCACGACGGCGTTCGTCGTCGCGGTCTTCCCACAGCAGCGCGAACGGCAGGAAGTACTGCGCGGGTCCGCCTGCTCCCTCGACCTGCGCGATCGCGAGCAACCAGTCGCGCCCGTCGTGCGCGAGCAGCGCATGGTCGCCGAGCGCCACGCGCCTGACCGGCTCGCCCTTGGCGCCGTACCAGCGCTCGCGCGCGACGAAACGCGGCAGGACGTCGGACTCGAACTGCCGGCGCAGCTTCTCGGCCATGCCGATGCGCCACGGCACCACGCGGTCGCGGAACAGGCTCGACCAGCCGTCGAACAGCACCAGCACCGGCAGATCCTCGGGCGCCAGCCGTTCGGCGTGCCAGTCGGGCACCGCCACGTCGGTCGCGAGCCGGAACCAGAAGAAGCCGTGCGCCGGCAGCGTCAGCAGGTAAGGCAGATCGCCGATCGGCGGAAACGGCGTGCGCCCCATCATCTCCACCGGCACGCGCCCGCGCAGCCGCGCCAGGTCGAGCTCGACCGGCTGCGCGCTGCGCGCGACGTTGGCCACGCACAGGATCGCTTCGTCCTCGTGCTCGCGCAGGAACGCGAGCACCTTGCGATTGCCGGGATTCAGGAAGGTGAGCTTGCCGCGGCCGAACGCGCGCGCGCTCTTGCGCACCGCGATGATCCGCCGCATCCAGTTCAGCAGCGAAGACGGCTCGCGGCTCTGGGCCTCGACGTTGACCGCCTCGAAGCCGTACACGGGATCCATGATCGGCGGCAGGTACAGCCGCTGCGGATCGGCGCGCGAGAAGCCGCCGTTGCGGTCGCCGGTCCACTGCATCGGCGTACGCACGCCGTCGCGGTCGCCGAGGAAGATGTTGTCGCCCATGCCGATCTCGTCGCCGTAGTAGACGATCGGCGAGCCCGGCATCGAGAACAGCAGGCTGTTCATCAGCTTGATGCGGTCGAAGTCGTTGTCCATCAGCGGCGCCAGCCGCCGGCGGATGCCGAGGTTCAGGCGCGCGCGCTTGTCGGCCGCGTACATGCTGTACATGTAGTCGCGCTC
>JAKORH010000131.1 GCA_029777935.1 Pseudomonadota bacterium | reverse complement strand
GCTCGCTGTACGACTCTGTACAGGTCCGCTGCTCGGCGCGACCTCGGGCCGCTCGCGACGAAATCTTCACACCTTCTCAGTCCATCAGTTCGAGCAGCCGGCGCGCCGCGGCCGAGGCGGCGATGCGGCCGTGTTTCACCTGTTCCGTCAGCTCCGGCAGCGCGGCCTTCACGCGCGGGTGATTGCGGAAACGCTGCTTCAGCGCCGCCTCGATGCGCTCCCACATCCATGCCTGGTCCTGCGCATGGCGCCGCGCGGCCAGCGCGCCGCTGGCGGCCTGCCGCGCGCGGAAGCGTTCGACCTCGGCCCAGAAACGGTCGATGCCGTCGGCCGCGAGCGCGCTCATCTGCAGCACCTGAGGCGAATGGCCGTGCTCGGGGTTGCCGTGCAGGCCAAGCAGGCGCAGCGTCGAGGTGATCTGAGCCTGCGCGCGCGTCGCCGCAGCCAGGTCGAGATCGGCCTTGTTGATGACGACCAGGTCGGCGAGTTCCATCACGCCCTTCTTGATCGCCTGCAGGTCGTCGCCGGCGTTCGGCAACTGCATCAGCACGAACATGTCGGTCATGCCGGCGACCGCGGTCTCGCTCTGGCCGACGCCGACCGTCTCGACGATCACGAGGTCGTGGCCCGCGGCCTCGCACGCGAGCATCGCCTCGCGCGTTTTCTCCGCCACGCCGCCGAGCGTTCCGCCGGCAGGACTGGGGCGGATGAACGCGCGCGGCTCGACCGACAGACGTTCCATCCGCGTCTTGTCGCCGAGGATCGATCCGCCCGATACGCTCGACGACGGATCGACCGCCAGCACCGCCACGCGATGCCCGCGCCCGATCAGGTACAGGCCGAGCGCTTCGATGAAGGTCGACTTGCCCACGCCGGGCACGCCCGAAATGCCGAGCCGGAACGACTGGCCGCTCGCCGGCAGCAGCGCATTGAGCACCGCGTCGGCGCGCGCGCGGTGATCGGTGCGCGTCGATTCGAGCAGCGTGATCGTCTTGGCCAGCGCGCGCCGCTGTGCGGGACCGGAAGCGCCGAGCACCTGGTCGACCAGCGCCTGATCGGGGGCTGCCAGCACGTGCGCCTCAGCGATGGATCCGCGGACGCCCGTCGCCCCGGCGAAGGCCGGGGCCTAAGTACGCGACCGGAAATTGGACCCCGGCCTGCGCCGGGGCGACGCGAGTTGCCGCTGCCGGCATTTCAGTGCCTCGCCTCAATCGCCTTGCGGATCTGCGCCAGCACCTCGCGCGCGCTGACCGGGATAGGCGTGCCAGGGCCGAAGACGCCCTTGACGCCCGCATCGAACAGGAACTCGTAGTCCTGCTTCGGGATCACGCCGCCGACGAACACCGCAATGTCGTCGGCACCCTGCTTCTTCAGCTCCGCGATGATCGCCGGCACCAGCGTCTTGTGGCCGGCGGCGAGTGTGGAGACGCCGATCGCGTGCACGTCGTTCTCGATCGCCTGGCGCGCGCATTCCTCCGGCGTCTGGAACAGCGGCCCGATGTCGACGTCGAAGCCCAGGTCCGCGTACGCGGTCGCGATCACCTTCGAACCGCGGTCGTGCCCGTCCTGCCCGAGCTTGGCGACCATCACGCGCGGCCGCCGGCCGTGCTGCTCGGCGAAGGCGGCGATGTCGGCTTTCAGCCGGTTCCATTCGCGCGCCGCGTCCTCCGCATCCTGATAGGCCATCGCGTAGACCCCCGTGACTTTTTGAATGTCGGCGCGGTGGCGCCCGAACACCGTTTCCAGCGCGGCGCTGATCTCGCCGACCGTCGCGCGCGCGCGCACGGCCTGGATCGACAGGTCGAGCAGGTTGCCCTTGCCGGTGCGCGCGCACTCGGTCAGCGCGGCGAGCGCCGCGTTCACCTGTGCCGCGTTGCGCGTCGCCTTCACTTTCGCGAGACGCGCGAGCTGGTTCTCGCGCACCTTGTGGTTGTCGACCTCGAGGATGTCGACGGTGCCCTCTTCCTCAGGGCGGTACTTGTTGACGCCGACGATCACGTCCCGGCCCGCGTCGATGCGCGCCTGCTTCTCGGCGGCGCTGGCCTCGATCTTCAGCTTCGCCCAGCCGGAGGCGACCGCGCGCGTCATGCCGCCCTGCGCGTCGACCTCCTCGATGATCGACCACGCCTTGTCGGCCATCTGTTGCGTGAGCGCCTCCATCATGAAGCTGCCCGCCCAGGGGTCGACCACGTTCGTGATGTGCGTTTCCTCCTGCAGGATCAGTTGCGTGTTGCGCGCGATGCGGGCGGAGATGTCGCTCGGCAGCGCGATCGCCTCGTC
>JAKORH010000130.1 GCA_029777935.1 Pseudomonadota bacterium | reverse complement strand
GGACGAGCGTCGACCTGGGCTCGTCGTTTTGCGGCGACGAATTGCCGCGTAGGTCCCGCAAAAGTCCCGCAGGCACACTGGGCGCGCTCGTCGATGAACTGTAAGTGCTTGAAATCGTGGTGGGTCGTGCAGGATTCGAACCTGCGACCAACGGATTAAAAGTCCGCTGCTCTACCGACTGAGCTAACGACCCGCTCGGGACTCGCCGGCAGAGGGGAAGACGCGCCGGCGAAATGGTGAGGCGCGGATTATCCGCGTGCCCACTGGACGAGTCAAACCGCGGGGCGAATCAAACCGCGCGGCGCGCCAGCCGCCATGCCTGGTACTTCACGCCGGCGACGGCGCCGGCGATGATCGAGAGCCAGGCCACGATCGAGCCCAGCGCCAGCGTCGACACGCCGCTCAGGCCCTGGCCGACCGTGCAGCCGAGCGCGGTCACGCCGCCGAAGCCCATCAGCGCGGCGCCGACGATGTGGTTGGCGGTGTCTTCGGTATCGCGGAATCCTTCCCAGCGGAACGTGCGGCTTGCCAACGCATATGCCGCCGAACCCGCGACCATGCCGAACACGGCCGCGACGCCGAGCGTGATCAGCTTGCTGCGGTCGCTGAAGAACATCAGCCAGTCGAACGTGTAGGCGATCGGCGCCACGAACGACAGCGATTCCATGCGGCCCGAGTTGGTCGCCAGAAACGCTTCTTCGAGCGTCTCCGGGTGTTCGGCGAGATGGCCGATGTGCCCGGACGCAAACCACACGCCGACGATCACGGCTCCGATCGCGATGCCCGCGAACAGGTTGTCGAAGGCCAGGAAATCGCGCCGCGCGAACACGAACGCGAGCAGCGCGCCGCCGGCGGCAAGACCGACGATCCATTGCAGCGCCGGCTTGCCGAGCCCGGTCACGCCGGCCAGCAGTGACGGCAGGTCCTGTGTCGTCGTGAACTGCACGCCAATCGGGTCGATCGCGCCGGCGCGCAGCACGCCGAGCGCGCCGCGCAGCGTGATGAACGCGACGATGCCGAGCACGAACACGACCACCAGCGACTTCAGGCTGCCACCGCCCAGCCGCACCAGTGTGCGGCTGCCGCAGCCGCCGGTCAGCACCATGCCGACGCCGAAAAGCAGCCCGCCGATCAGGTAGCTCGCGAGCGTGAAGCGCGGTGCGGTGTACAGCGTCTTGGACAGATCGATCGCACCGGTGGCGGCGAGTGCGGTGGTGCCGAGGATCGCAACCGCGATCGCGAGCAGCCATTGCCGCATGCGCGTCCAGTCGCCGAAGTTCACGATGTCGGCGACCGCGCCCATCGTGCAGAAGCCGGTGCGCTGCGCGACCGCGCCGAACACGAACGCGAGCGCGAAGGCCAGCCACAGGACCGTGGCTCGCAGCGCGGGCAGGGCGGCGGCAGTGATCTCGGCAGCCATGCCGCGCATGCTATCGCCGCGCGAGATGGAGTACCTGCGCAAGTTGTCCGCGTTCAGAGGCCAGGCGCGGCGCGTCGTCGCCCCGGCGCAGGCCGGGGCCCAAGTTCAAGCGCGGCAAATCAGGGCCCGGCCCCGGCTTACACCCGGCCGGGGCGGGCTCTGCGCCGGGGCGACGGTCCCTGCGGGCGCCCTTCTACTTCTTCGTCGCCGGCAACCGCTCGCGGGCGACCTTGGCGGCGTCGCTGTCCGGGTATTCCTTCAGGATCCGCTCCAGCGTCGCGCGCGACTGCGCCTTCTGGTTCAGCTCGAGCTGGCTCGACGCGATGTTCAGCAGCGCGTCCGGCGCGCGCGGCGAGTCGTGGTAGCGGTCGACCAGCGCCTGTTGCGCAGCGATCGCGCTCTTGTAGTCCTTCAGCTGGTACAGCGAATTGCCGAGCCAGTATTGCGCCGATGGCGCGTACGCCGACTGCGAAAAGCGCGTCAGGAACGACTGCAGGCTGGTGGCGGCGCCGCGGAAATCGCCGCCGCGGAACTGCCCCAGCGCAGCGTCGTACGCGGCCTGCTCGTCGCGGCCGACCGTGGCGGACTTGCCGTCGACCGTCACCCCCACCGGCTCGAGCTTCTTCAGCCGGGTGTCGATGTCGGTGTAGAGGTCGCGGCTGCGCTGCTGCTGCTGGGCGACGTCGCGCGTCAGGCGCTCGATCTCGCCGCGCAGGTTGGCGATCTCCCGCTGCAGCGAATCGATCGTATTGGCGAACTCGAGCTGCGCGCGGTTGGCGCTCTCGAGCTGGTCGACGCGCTTGGCCAGTTCGGCTTGCCTTACCTGCACCTGCTTTTCCAGCTCCGCGACCTTGGCGCGCAACTCGATGATCGCCTTGCGCGCTTCCTCGTCGCCGAACAGTGCGTGCGCGGGCGCGACCAGCGCGCCCCACGCCAGCAGGGCGGCAGCGATCTTCTTCGGATCACGGATCACGGATCGCGCCTCACTTGTAGTTGAGGTCGGCGCGCCGGTTCTGCGCCCACGACGCCTCGTCGTGGCCGGGCGCGCGCGGCTTCTCCTCGCCGAAGCTCACGGTTTCGATCTGGCCGTCGGTCGCGCCGAGCAGCGTCAGCCGGCTCTTGACCGCGTCGGCGCGCTTCTGGCCGAGCGCCAGGTTGTACTCGCGGCTGCCGCGTTCGTCCGCGTTGCCTTCGATCACGATCTTGCGGCCCTTGTTCGCGACCAGGTATTTCGCGTGTGCTTCGACCAGCGGCTGGAACTCCGGCTTGACGACGAAGCTGTCGAAGTCGAAGAACACACTGCGCTTGGCGAGCGGGCTCGACGGGTCGTTCAGCGGGTCGCCGCGGCTGCCCGCGTCGACCGGAGCGACCGCGCGCGTGTCGGCCCCAGTCGTGGATGGCTGCGTCGGCTTGGTCGCCGTGCTCTTGTCGGTGATCGGCGCCGGCTCTTCGAGCTTGGTCGTCGCGCAACCGGCGGCGAGCAGGGCGGCGAGCAGTACGGTGGCTGCAGGGCCGATGAGGCGAGACATGGTCTTGGTCTTCACGTTTGGTCTCCTACTTGATGAAAGGTCCCCAGGTGGGCTCGCGCACGTCGCCGCTCGGACCGGACAGGCGCGTGCGCACGCGCCCGTCGATCGAGACGGTGGCGAGAATGCCGCGGCCGCCGACCTCGGTCGCGTACAGCAGCATGCGCCCGTTGGGCGCGAAGCTCGGGGATTCGTCGAGCGTCGTGTCGGTGAGTTCCATCTCCTGGTTCGTGGTCAGGTCGAGCGTATAGACCTGGAACTTGCCGCTGCGCCGGCCGACGTAGGCGAGCAGGCGTCCGTCGGCACTGATGCGCGGCGTGACGTTGTAGTCGCCGTTGAAGGTCACGCGCTGGACGTTCGAGCCGTCGGGCGCCATGCGGTAGATCTGCGGTCCGCCGCCGCGATCCGATGTGAAGTAGATGTACTTGCCGTCGGACGAATAGAACGGTTCGGTGTCGATGGCGTTGGAGCGCGTCAGCCGCTTCAGTCCCGAGCCGTCGAGATTGATCGAGTAGATCTGCGAGATGCCGTCGCGTGTCAGCACGACGGCCAGCGACTTGCCGTCGGGTGCCCACGCCGGTCCCGAGTTGCTGCCCTTGAAGTTGGCCACCGCGCGGCGCTCGCCGCTGGTGATCGCATGCACGTACACGACCGGCTTGCCGGTCTCGAACGATACGTAGGCGAGCCGCGTGCCGTCCGGCGACCATGCCGGCGACATGATCGGCTCGCGCGAGCGCAGCGCCGCCTGCGCGTTGGCGCCATCGGCGTCGGCGATGTCGAGCTGGAAACTGTTCTTCGCCAGTTGCACTACATACGCGATGCGGGTGGCGAACACGCCCTTCTCGCCGGTGATCTTCTCGTAGATGCGGTCGGCGATCCGGTGCGCGTTCAATCGAAGTTCGGCCGCGGTGGACACGAACGACACGCCGTCGAGCTGCGCCTGCTTGACCGTGTCGTACAGGCGGAAGCGCAGGTCGTAGCGGCCGTCGGCGAGCCGGAACACCGAGCCCACCACAAGCGCATCGGCATTGCGGCTGCGCCAGTCGTTGAAGTTGACCGCGGCCGTTTCCGGCAGCGTCGCACCGCCCGTGTCGATCAGGCGGAACAGGCCCGAGCGCGCGAGGTCGGCGCGCACGATGTCGTCGATCGGCTGCGGGATGTCGCCGTCACGCTGGAAGTTCGCGATCGCGATCGGGAACTGGTTGGAGCCGACGCCGGTGATCTCGACCCGCAGTTGCGCGGCGGCCAGCGAGCACCAGGCGAGCAAGGCCAGCACCGCTGCGCGCAGGAAATTAGTCAGCATCTACGCGATTTACAAGTCGTCCGGGGAATGTCTCGTCGCCCCGGCGTAGGCCGGGGCCCAGTTTTTCACGTGCCACACTTGGGCCCCGGCCTTCGCCGGGGCGACGATAAAGCGCGAATTATAGGAATCCCCTGCTTTGCACCGACGCATCCGTTCTAGCGTCATTGCGCGTCGACCGGATAGAAGTCGATCGTGATCGTGCGATCGATCGTGCCGTCGCGCTTGCGAGGGAACGGGTTGGTGCGCCAGATCGCGCGCTCGACCGCGGCATCGTAGCCCGGCAGCCCGCTTGGCTTCAGCACCTTGACGGCCGCGATCTCGCCGGTCGGCAGCAGGTCGACCTGGACCGTGGCGAAGATCTTCGGCGCAGTGCCGTCGGGGACTGCGTACACGATGCGCGGCCGGATCAGACTCCTCAACTGCGCCGCGTAGCTCGGATCGCCGCGTCCACCTCCGGCTGCGGCCGCGCCCGCAGCCGCAGGCGCGGCGGCGCCAGCCTGCGCCAGCATCCGCTGCTCCTCGGCCTTGCGGATCGCCTCGCGCTGCGCGGCCGCGCGCTTCTCTTCCGCTGCCTTGCGCGCGGCTTCCTCGAGCTTCTTCTGTTCGGCCTCGCGTTTCTTCTGCTCGGCCTCGCGCTTCTTCTGTTCGGCTTCGCGCTGCTTCTGTTCTTCCTCGCGCCGCTTCTCTTCTTCCAGTCGCTTCTTCTTCTCCTGCTGCAGCACGATGTCGGCATTGGGCTGCTCGGGCTCACGCCGCTCGACGACCGGCGGCGGTGGGGGCGGCGGTGGAGCGACCTCGGCCGGCGGCGGCAGCGCGCCCCACAGTTCCGCCGTCACCTCGCCCTGCGGCTGCGTGCGCCACTGCACGCCGATCCACAGCGCCAGGACCAGGAGCGCGTGCATCGCCACCGCGAGCAGGAACGAGCCGGCCGTGTTCTCGGTCGGCTTCGGCGCGCGCGGCGGGGTCAGCGCGGCAGCGGTCATCACTTCTCCGGCACGACCGACAGGCCGACGCGCGCGACGTTGTCCTTCTGCAGCGCGCTCATCACCTTCATCACCTGCTCGTAACGCACGTCCTTGTCGGCGGCAATAACGACCGGTGGCGGCGAAGAGGGTTTGGCCTGCTGCCGCTGCTTGATGATCGCCACCGCGCCCGGCAGGTCGTTGGCCAGTTCCTTGCCCATGTCGCGCAGCACCAGCTTGCCGTCGACCTTGATCACGATCTCGAGTGGCCGGTCGGGGGCCTTCGACGCTTTGCCCATCCGCGGCAGGTTCACCAGGCTCGGATTCACGAATGGCGCCGACACCATCAGGATCACCACCAGCACCAGCATCACGTCGATGTACGGCACGACGTTGATGTCGGCCAGCAGCCGCCGGCTACCGCCATCCTTTCGTCGCAGCAGCAGTGCCATGGCCGATTACCGATGTCTCTGCAGGATGTTCGAGAACTCCTCGATGAAGGTCTCGAACCGGTTGGCCAGCCGATCGATGTCGTGCGCGAAGCGGTTGTACGCGACCACCGCCGGGATCGCCGCGAACAGTCCGATCGCGGTAGCCACGAGTGACTCGGCGATGCCGGGCGCCACGCTCGCCAGCGTGGCTGCTTCCAGGCTCGCCAGTCCGGTGAACGCGTGCATGATTCCCCATACGGTGCCGAACAGTCCGATATAGGGGCTGACCGAACCGACCGAGGCGAGGAACTGCAGCCGCCCCTCGAGCGCGTCCATCTCGCGCTGGTAGCTCGCGCGCATTGCGCGACGTGCGCCGTCGAGCGTGGCCTGCGCGTCGCCGCGGCCCTGCAGCTTCTGGAACTCGCTCATGCCGGACTCGAAAATCCGCTCCAGCGCGCAGGTTCGCCGCCGCCGGTTGGTGGCCCGCTGATACAGCGCGTTCAGGTCGGCGCCGCTCCAGAACTCGCGCTCGAACACGTCGGTCTCCTTGCGCGCGCGCCGGATCGAGAATCCCTTGCCGAAGATCACGGTCCACGATGCGAGCGACACCGCCAGCAGCAGCGCCATCACGAGCTGGACGACCAGCGTGGCCTTGGTCACCAGCGACAGGATCGACAGGTCGGCGGCAGCGTTCATCTCGGCGGGCTTTCGGTTCTGATCTTCATCGCCAGCGAGGGCGGCAGGCGCGCCGGCGCCATCGACTGCGCGCGCAGGCACGCTACCTTGACCTCGGCCGTGGCCAGGAGTTCATCGCCGCGCAGCGCCTGCTGCGCGAACACAATGTAAGTACGCGCCAATTCTGCGACGCGCGCTCGGATCATGAGCCAATCATCCAGCCTAGCGGGCCGGCGGTATTCGAGCGCGGCGCTGACCACCACGAACTGCAGGTCGTCCGATTCGCGCAGCCATTGCTGCTCGACGCCGAGAGCGCGCAACCATTCGGTTCGGCAGCGTTCGAAGAATTTCAGAAAGTTGGCGTAGTAGACGATGCCGCCGGCGTCGGTGTCTTCGTAGTACACGCGGACGGGCCAGTCGAAGGAGGCGGGCGATGGGGCGTCCACAGGCGTGGAGTCTATCGCGGACGATGAAAGGCTCCCCTCACCCCAACCCCTCGCCCGGAGGGAGAGGGGCTGTTCATCCCGGAGCCGCGCGCTTGCAGGCGCGCGT
>JAKORH010000129.1 GCA_029777935.1 Pseudomonadota bacterium | reverse complement strand
TCCGCCGCACGCGATCATCGACGGTATCGAGGGCAATGGCCAAACCTTGCATCCGGACGCGGCGGGCCGCCTGCCTCTGGGCGTGCGCTCGATCCTGCTGCGCTACGACGCAGCGGACCTGGGCACCGGCAGTCAGACGCGCTTCCGCTATCGCCTGTTGCCGCAAAATCGTCACTGGACCGACGCGGCGGGCGAACGCTCGGCCTCGTTCTCGACCTTGCAGCCGGGCCGCTACCGCTTCGAACTGCTCGCCGGCAACAGCGACGGTATCTGGGCCGAAACCCCGGCCGCGCTCGACTTCGAAGTGCCTTCGCGCTGGCATGAGACGCGCGCGTTCCGTGGCTCCATGTTGGCCGCGGCCGTGCTGCTCGCGCTGGCGCTTGTGCGCCTGCGTCTGCGCCGCCTGCGCCTGCGCGCCGTCGAGCTGGATCGCCAGGTGGGCCTGCGCACGGGCGAGCTGGTGGCCGAAAAGGCGCGCGTGGAAACCGCCCTGTCGGAACTGGCGCGCACGCATCATGAAATCGAGGACAGCAACCAGCGCCTGGCCGAACAGGCGCAGCGGCTCGCGGCGCTCGATCGGTTTCGCACGCGCGTGCTCGCCGACGTCAGCCACGAGCTGCGCACGCCGGTGATGCTGGTGTCGCTGCCGCTGCGCGAGCTGCATGCGCATGCCGGCCGGCTTGCCGCTGCGGATCGCGGCCGGCTCGAATTGTCGCTGAAGCAATTGCAGCGCCTGGGCGGGCTGGTCGAGCAGTTGCTCGATCTCGTGCAGGCGGAAGCCGGGCAGACGCGCCTGCGTTTGCGCAGGCTCGATCTCGCCGCCCTCCTGCGCGAGATCGCCGCCGGCTACCGGCCGGCGGCAGATGCCGCCGGCATCCAGTTGCTCGTGCAGGGCGCGCAGGACGGCGTTGCCGTGTTCGGTGATGGCGATCGCCTGACGCCCGTGTTCGGCAACCTGCTCGACAACGCCATCAAGTACGCGCCAGACGGCAGCACGATCGCGATCCGGCTCGACGCCGGCGACGAGCAGGCGGTCGTCGAGGTGTGCGACGAAGGCCCCGGCTTCGACCCCGCTTCGAGCCAGCATCTGTTCCAGCGTTTCTATCGCGCGGAAGGTCCGCCGCGGCACGGGCGCGAAGGGCTGGGCATCGGGTTGGCGCTGGCGCGGGAACTGGTCGAGCTGCATGGCGGCCGCATCCAGGCGAACAGTGCGCCGGGTGCCGGCGCGACGTTCCGCGTCGAGCTGCCGCTCGGCAGCGCGCACGTCGCGCTCGACGATCTGGTGCTCGATCCCGCGCCCGCGTTCGCGTCGGCGCGATCCCGTCGGCGGAGCGCGGCGACGGACGCGTGCTGCTGGTCGAGGATCACCCCGACCTTGCTGCCTATCTCGCCGAGCGGCTCGGCGAACACCTGCCAGTGACCTGCGTCGGCAGCGCCGAAGAAGCGCTGCAGCGGCTCGCAGACGATCCCGGCATCCGGCTGGTGGTCAGTGATGTCGTCCTGCCCGGCGCCAGCGGCCTCGAGCTGTGCCGGCAACTCGCCGGCTCGGCGGACGAGCGGCGGCGACCAGTGATCCTGATCTCGGCGCGTGCCGCCGACACCGACCGCGAGGCCGGTCTCGCCGCCGGGGCGGCCGCCTATCTGGCCAAGCCTTTCAGCTTCGAGTCGCTGCTGGACGCGATCGCCCATGCGTGGCCCGAAGCGGCGCCGCGGCTGGTCGCGCGTCCGCTCGACGCAGATACGCAAGATCCGTTGCTGGCGCTCGCGCTGAACAAACTCGGTGACGCTGCATTCGCGATCACGCACTGGGCCGCGTTGGCGCATCTGTCGGAGCGGCAGTTGCGCCGCCGCGTCGGCGAGTTGACCGGCCAGTCGCCGCAGACCTGGTTGCGCGAACAGCGTCTGCTGCGCGTGCGCCACCTGCTGCGCAGCGGCGCTTGCAAGACCTTGGCCGAAGCCGGCGCGCGCTGTGGATTGGACAACCCGGCGTATCTGTACCGCAGCTACCGGGCGCGCTTCGGCGAACGGGATTCCTGACGCAGCCGGCCGTCCACGGCCATCGCCGAATCTTCCCGAACCGGCGCCAGCGAGAACGTCCACGGCGATCGCGAGCGGCGATCCGAGGTCATCGCGGGATCTTCGCAAACCGTTGATCTGCATCGAAACCGTCGCGCCGCCGCGCATGACGTCCGCTGTGTGCATGCCGGCGTCCGCTCAGGACATGGGCAGTTTTGCTGCCTTCGCCGACGATCCGGACAGGGGCCCTTGCCGCCCGCCTTTGCCGCGAATCGGTTGCGGTGGGGGCGGATCGGGCGGGTGCCGATCACACGGAGAACGTCGATGAACAACCTCGTGCCCAGGGGAAGCTTTCTGCTTCGCGGGTTGTCAATGTGGCTGTGCTTTGCCGGCATGCCCGCGCTTGCGGAAACCTTTACCGTCGTCAACACCAGCGACAGCGGCGCCGGCAGCCTGCGGCAGGCCATGCTCGATGCGGCAGCGAGCGCGCAGGCGAGCACGATCACGTTTGCACCGACGGCCGATGGCGTGATCGTGCTGAACTCGGGGTTGCCGGAGCTGCAAGCTTCCGGCGGCGACCTCGTCATCAACGGCAATGGCGCGAACAACACGATCATCGACGGCGCCAATGCGGCTCGGCCGTTCACTGCCGGGAGCGCGCCGGGCCTGAACTTCACCTTGAGCCATCTGACGCTGCGCAACGGCCGCGGCGGTGGCAGCTCGACCTTCGGCGGTGCGATCTA
>JAKORH010000128.1 GCA_029777935.1 Pseudomonadota bacterium | reverse complement strand
GCGGCGCGCTTTCCCGACGCCGGCCTGACCAGCCTGCACAGCGAACTCACCGAAGCCGCGCGCACGCGCAACTGGCGCGCGGCGCTCGACGGTTCGGCGCGCATCGTGCTCGGGACGCGTCTCGCCATATTCACCCCCCTGCCCGACCTCGGGCTGATCGTCGTCGATGAGGAGCACGACGCCTCGTTCAAGCAGCAGGATGGGATGCGCTACTCGGCGCGCGACGTCGCCGTCTTCCGCGCACGCGAACGCGGCATTCCGATCGTGCTCGGTTCGGCGACGCCGTCGCTCGAGAGCTGGGCGAATGCGACCGATACGCGTACGCCGGCGCGCTACACGCTGCTCACGTTGCATGAGCGCGCGGTGACCAACGCCCGCCTGCCCGTCGTGCAGCGCATCGACACGCGACTCGAGAAACTGCAGGACGGGCTGTCCGGCGTCCTGCTGCGCGCCCTAGGTCAGCGTCTGGAGCGCGGCGAACAGAGCCTTGTCTTCCTCAACCGGCGCGGCTATGCGCCGGTGCTCACCTGCACCGCGTGCGGCTGGATCTCGCGCTGCCAGCGCTGCGCCGCCAACCTCGTGCTGCACCTGGCCGACGGCCGTCTCCGCTGCCATCACTGTGGCTTCGAGTGCCGCGTGCCGCGCGCCTGCCCGACCTGCGGCAACCAGGATATCCAGCCTTTCGGCCGCGGCACGCAGCGCATCGAGGCCGTCCTGGCCGAACGCTTCCCGCAGGCGCGCATCCTTCGCGTCGATCGCGATTCGGCGAAAAGCCGCAAGCAGTGGGAGGCGCTGGTCGAGCAGATCCACGACGGTGCCGCCGACATCCTCGTCGGCACGCAGATGCTGGCCAAGGGCCACGACTTCCCGAAGCTGACGCTGGTCGGCGCGCTCGGCGCCGACGCCGCGCTGTTCGCCTCCGACTGGCGCGCGCCCGAGCGCCTGTTCGCGCAGCTGATGCAGGTCGCCGGCCGCGCCGGGCGGGCCGAGCTGCCCGGCGAAGTGCTGATCCAGACGCAGTTCCCCGAACATCCGCTCTACGCCGCGCTGGTCCGTCACGACTACCCGGCCTTCGCCGACGCGCAGCTCAAGGAGCGCGAACAGGCCGGTTTTCCGCCCTACGCCTATCAAGCCATGCTGCGCGCCGAGGCGCCGCAACTCGCCGACTCGCTCGCTTTCCTGACGACCGCACGCGCCTGGCCGGAGGCCTCCGCGTACGCCGACGTGATGCTCTACGACCCGGTGCCGATGCGTATGGCACGCCGCGCCAACTTCGAGCGCGCGCAACTGCTCATCGAATCGCCGTCGCGCCGCGCCTTGCAGCACTTTCTTGCCGACTGGGGCGAACTGCTGGCAACGATCAAGGCACCGTCGCGGCTGCGCTGGCACCTTGAGGTCGATCCACTGGAATTCTGAAGCCCGGATCGGGGCGATTGTCCTGTCGGCTTATCGCCGTCGACTGCACCGCGTAGAATGGTCCCATGAGCACCAAGATTTCCCGACCCATAGGCTTGCTTTTCGCCGTGCTGGCGATTGCTGCGCCGGGGTGTGCGGTGGCGCAGCCGGAGGCGCCCGCGGGTGCGGCCTTGTCGCCGCCGCTGGTGGTCAATGTCGACACCGAAAACCCCCCGTTCATGTCCAGCCGCGGTGGCTATGCCGTCGGACTCTATCCGGCGATCCTGCGCGTGGCCCTCGCGCGCTGCCACGACAACGTGCACGTCGAGGCCAAGCCGTGGAAGCGGGCGTTCGCCGAGATCGACAAGGGGCTGGCCGGCATCGGTGGCCTGTACAAGAATGCCGAGCGGCTCGCGCGGTACGATTTCAGCGATCCGATCCATGTCGAGAACATCGCTGTTTACTACCGGCGGGCGAAGCCGGTCGACTTC
>JAKORH010000127.1 GCA_029777935.1 Pseudomonadota bacterium | reverse complement strand
TGATGCGACGGTTCGCGATCAGCGGCGCATGGATGCGCAGGATCTCGTCGATCGCATCGGGCAGGTCCGCGGGCCGCCGGCGCAGCTCGGCCTGCAGCGTCGGATGCGCGGCGAGGTACTGCACCAGGATGCCGACGCTCGCGGCGATCGTGCCGAGCTCGCCGACGGTCCAGTTGCGCACGATGCTGACGATTTCCTCGTCGCTCAGCGGCCGGCCGTGGATGCGCTCGCGCAGCAGGCGGCTGGTCACGTCGTCGCCCGCCTGCTCGCCCGCATCGCGCCGGACGACGAGCTGCTGCACGATGTGGTTGTCGAATTCGAGCGCAACCCGCGCCATCGCGGCACGGTCGCCCGCGCGGATCGCACGGTGGTTCCTGGCGATCCATTCGCGCAGCGGCTCATGCAGCGTATCGGGCCAGCCCATGAACGCGCACTGCACGCGCAGCGCGAACGGCTGCGCGAAACCGGCCATCAGCTCGAACGTCTGGCCGCGCGGCAGCGCCGCGACCAGTGCATCGGCGATCGATCGGCAGACCGGCTCGAACGCTGCCATCCCCTCGGGCGCGAAATAGCGATCGACGATGCGCCGGTACGGCGTGTGCTCCGGCGGGTCCATCGCATTCGGAATCGACAGGTGATTCGACGCTGCGTTGCTGAAGGTTCCCGCGTCTTCCAGCGCGCGCTTTACGTCCGCATGGCGGAACAGCGACCACCACAGGTAGTCGCTGTACGCGACCGGGCAGCGCCTGCGCATCGCGTCGTAGGCGGCGATCTGGTCGCGCTGCACATCAGCCGAACCAGGATCCCAATCGGCGGTCGGGGTAGTGGTCATGCGCTTCAGCGTATCCGAAGCGGGGGCTGCACCGCTTGACCTGGATCAGGCATGCGCCGATCGCGCGATACCCGGATGCGCGGGAACGACCGCCTTAAAGATCGCGCCAAAAAGCTGGGCGGCCCAAAGGACCGCGCGTGATCGTCAGCGCGGTCGTCAGGTCGTCAATACGTTTCCAGATGCAGCCGCCCTTCGCTCTTGAGCGCGGCGACGATCGCGTCCCACGACAGGCCGGCCTGCTGCGCGACGTCGCGCAGCGCCAGCACCACGCCCTCCTCCATGCTTTTCAGGCCGCAGACGTAGAAGAACGCGTTCGGGTCCTGCAGCAGCGGGGCGAGATCCGCGGCGCGTGCGCGCATCCGGTCCTGCACGTAGGTCTTGGGCTGGCCCGGCGTGCGGCTGAACGCGAAGCTGATGTCGATGAAGTCCTTCGGCAGCGTCTGCAGCGGGCCGAAGTACGGCAGTTCCTCTTTCGTGCGCGCGCCGAAGAACAGCAGCAGCTTGCCGCCTTCGAACTTGCCGCTCTTGCGCAGGCGCCGGCGCCATTCGGTCATCG
>JAKORH010000126.1 GCA_029777935.1 Pseudomonadota bacterium | reverse complement strand
GCGTCCTGCTGCGCCTTGTTGAAGCGGTGCACCTCGTCGACGAACACGACCGTGGGCTTGCCCGACTGCGCACGGTTGACCTGCGCGCGCTCGACCGCTTCGCGGATGTCCTTCACGCCGCCGAGCACGGCCGAGATCGCGATGAAATCGAGCGCGAACGCGTCGGCCATCAGCCGCGCCAGCGTGGTCTTGCCGGTGCCGGGCGGACCCCACAGGATCATCGAGTGCGGCTTGCCCGACTCGAATGCCACCCGCAGCGGCTTGCCCGGCCCGAGCAGGTGCGCCTGACCGATCACCTCGTCGAGCGCGCGCGGGCGCATCCGCTCGGCGAGCGGGGCGTCGGTCGGGGTGGATACGAAGAGGTCCGCCATGGGTAAAGGCATTCAGGCTAGCATCCGGCCGCGACGCACGTAGCCCCGGCGGAGGCCGGGGCCTAAGTTTCTACGCTGCAAATTGGGCCCCGGCCTGCGCCGGGGCAACAGACCTTCGAGAGCCCACTGATAATGAAGATCCTCGCCACACTTCTGGCCATCGCCTGCGCCACGCAAGTTCACGCCCAGACCGACCCGCTCGCCGCCGCCGCGGCGGAGAAAGGCGCGGTCAAGACCGACTCCGGCCTCGTCTACCGTTCGCTGAAGGACGGCAGCGGCGCAAGCCCGGCCGCCACCGACACCGTGCGCGTGAACTACCGCGGCACGTTTCCCGACGGCAGGGAATTTGACAGCTCGTACGCGCGCAGGGCGCCGGCGGAGTTTCCGCTGAACCACGTGATCAGGTGCTGGACCGAGGGCGTGCAGAAGATGAAGGTCGGCGGGCGCGCCAAGCTCACCTGCCCGCCATCGATCGCGTACGGCGAGCGCGGCGCCGGCGGCGTGATCCCGCCCAACGCGACGCTGCAATTCGAGATCGAGCTGCTCGCGATCGTGAACAAGTAGCTTCGTGGCCGAGTCGTCCAGCTCGCTGCGCGCGATCCTGTTCGCGCTCGGCGCCAACGGCGGCATCGCGCTGACCAAGTTCGGTGCCGCGTTCTACACCGGGTCGGGCGCGATGCTGGCCGAGGCGATCCACTCGGTCGCCGACTGCGCCAACCAGGTACTGCTGCTGGTCGGCATGCGGCAGGCACGCGCGCCGGAATCGGCCGAGCACCCGTTCGGCCACCATCGCGCGATCTATTTCTGGTCGATGATGGTCGCTCTGCTGCTGTTCTTCGGCGGCGGTGCGTTCTCGGTCTACGAGGGCGTCGCGCGGCTGCGGCAACCGGAGCCGCTGAAGAACGCGCTCGTCGCGCTCGCCGTGCTCGGTGTCGCGATCGCGCTCGAAGCGGCGTCGCTGTGGGGCGCGCTGCGCGAGATCCGCAAGGTGCAGCGCGGGCGCTCGTTCTGGCGCTGGTTCCGCGAGACGCGCCAGTCCGAGCTGATGGTCGTGGCGGGCGAGGACATCGCCGCGCTCGCCGGTCTCGTGATCGCGTTCATCGCGATCTCCGCGGCGACGGCCACCGGCAACCCGGCGCTGGACGCCGCCGGCTCGATCGCGGTCGGCCTGCTGCTGATGGCGGTCGCTGTGGCGGTGCTGCTCGAAGTCAAGGCGATGATCGTCGGCGAATCGGCCGAGCCCGCGGTGCGCGCCGCGATCCGCGCGCATCTCGCGGCGCGGCCCGAGGTGCGGCACGTGATCAGCCTGCTGACGCTGCAGTGGGGCGAGAAGCTGATCATCGCGGTGCAGGCGGAGATGAACGATCCCGGTTCGGCCGCCGCGCTGATCGCCGCGGTCAACGAGGTCGAGGCGTCGCTGCAGCGGGAGTTTCCGCAGGCGCGCTGGGTGTTCTTCGAACCCGACGTGCGGCGGCTCGCTGATTGAGCCTTCAGCCATCGGATTACGGCGCTCACTCGGGAACGTGTCATTCCCGCGGAAGCGGGAATTCAGTGTCTCTTGAAGGACGGCACTGGATCCCCGCTGGAGCCCTCGACTCCGATCGGGGGCGGGGATGACACTTCCGAGTTCCGAACGCTCGGTAGGCATCGGCCGGCGCCCCAAGGCGCCGGTGCGGGGTTACGATAGCTCGCCGCGCGCAATCCGAGACAACCACGGCAATGGGCGACTACGTGTACTTGTTGATCAACTACCCGGTGCTGATCGCGATTCCCGTCGTGGTGTTCGCGACGCTCGCGCTGTGGAGTCGCTCGCGCACCGCGTGGATCGCCGCGGCGGCGTGGCTCGCGTACCTCGGCTACGAGATCGGCATCAGCACGGGCGTGTTCTGCAGCGGGATTGGCTGCGTCCGACGCTCGGAGCTGTACTTTGTCTATCCGCTGCTGACGTTCGTGTCGCTGGTGGCGCTGGTGCAGGTCTACGTGAACGTGCGCGACAAGCGCCGCCGCGGGCGGCCGGCTACGCTGCGGCGCTGAAAATCCAGGCCGTCAGCGATCCTCGAGCACGTCCGCGCCGGCGGGCGGCGTGAACCTGAACGATCCGGGATCGATCTTCGGGTTGCGATCGAAGCGGCTGAACGCCAGCAGCGTCGTCTGGCCGAAGCTATCCGCGATCTGCATCGCGCGCGGCACGCCGTCCTTGAAACCGATGCGGATCGAGTCGAACTGCGAATCGCGCGTGCGCGGCCTGGCGACGATCCAGCTCAAACCGTCGCGCTCGCCATCGTCACGCACGTCGAACTCGCGCTCGAAGTCGTTGGTGCCGAACAGGATCGACGCCGGGCTGGCCGGCAGTGCGGCGCCGAGTTTCTTCACCGTGACCTGGTTCAGGTCCTTGTCGTACACGTACAGCTTCTGCCCGTCGGACACGATCACCTGCGCGTACGGCTTGTCGTAGGTCCAGCGGAATCGGCCGGGGCGCTCGAACTCGAAGCTGCCGCTCGACACCTTGGCGGCCATCTTGTCGCCGGTCACGCGCTGGCTGAACTCGCCGCGCGCGGTCTTCGTATCGGTCAGAAAGCTGCGCAATTGGTCGATCGCGTTCGCGTGCGCGACGTTGACCAGCGCGGCCAATGCGAAGGCAACGAGTTGGATTCTGAATGCTCGGATCATTTCGGCTCCTTCTCCCGCATCAGCGGGGCGGAGGCGGGGTTTCGCGAAGCAATCGCTTCGCGCCGCCGCAGCGACGGGCACCTGCATGCGCCTGGCTCCGGGCGGGGGATGAGGGCAATCGATGTGTCAACTCACTACGGCCCACTTCAAAGTCAAAGCGCCCTCACCCCGACCCTCTCCCAAGGGGAGAGGGAGATAACTACGAAGCGCCCTCACCCCGACCCTCTCCCGGGGGGAGAGGGAGAAAGCTACGTCTCCCGATGCGGCACCAGGATCTCGCGAT
>JAKORH010000125.1 GCA_029777935.1 Pseudomonadota bacterium | reverse complement strand
TCCTCGTCGAGGTCGCGCATCGCGACGATGTCGGGATGGCGGAAGAGCGCGTTCGAATCGAAGTTCATCTTCGCGTCGAGCGCGACCACGCCGCCCGCGCCGGTCAGGATCAACGGGTTGATCTCCGCCAGCGACGCATCGCACTCCCAGAATGCCCGGTACAGGCCCTGCAGCACGCCGCGCGCGGCGGGGATGCTCGCCGCCGGCACCCCGATCTTGACCGCGATGTCGTCGGCCTCGGCGTCCTTCAGCCCCGTCGCGGGATCGATGAAGACCTTGTGGATCTTCTCCGGCGTGCGCGCGGCGACCTCTTCTATGTCCATGCCGCCTTCGCTCGACGCCATCAGCGCGACGCGCTGGGTCGCGCGATCGACCACCATGCCGACGTACAACTCCTTGCGGATGTCGGCGCCTTCCTCGATCAGCAGTCGCTTGACCTTCTGTCCCTGCGGGCCGGTCTGGTGCGTGACGAGCTGCATGCCGAGGATCGTCGACGCGTTCGCGCGCACTTCATCGATCGAGCGCGCGAGCTTCACGCCTCCGCCCTTGCCGCGCCCGCCGGCGTGGATCTGCGCCTTGACGACCCACACGGGGCCACCCAGCTTCTTCGCTGCCTCGACCGCCTCGTCGACCGAAAAGCACGGAACGCCGCGCGGCACCGCGACTCCGTAGCGACGCAGGATTTCCTTGCCCTGGTATTCGTGGATCTTCATGCGCGGCTCGCGTCAGTGACTGTCGGGTTTCGTGTCGCCGGCACGATGCCAGCGCGGATAGAACTTCGCAACGGCCTCGCCGTCGGAGCGCAGTGCGTGGCAGCGGTCGATCTGGAACGGCTTGCGATCGTCGGTGTAGTGCTCCGGGTGCGCGACATCGCGCGCGTGGTACACCTCGTTGGCAAACGCCTGCACCGCGGCGCTCGGCAGCACGCCGGCGAGTTCCGTCAGATGCGTGCAGCCGTGCGCGCCGCCCAGGCGCTCGCGCACATGACGGCGGAAATCCCTGGCGAGATTCAGGCCGACCAACCGCCGGTATTCGGGTGTGATCGTCTCGCAATAGCCGGGGTACGGCGTCCAGGTCGAGGTCGCCTGCGCGTCGACGATGTCGAGGTGCGTATCGATCGTCACGCGGATCGTCATCCGGTGCACCGGATCGCCGACCTTGCGCACACCGGTGGCCAGCGTGAAATCCTTGTACTTGGCGTCGATCAGTTCGGCCTCGAGGTCCCACAGGCCGTCGTCGCGCGCGTAGGCATCGACGCGGATCGTGCGCGTGTGGACATGTCGGCGTCCGGGAGCGTCAGGCATGCGCGTTCAGACGCAGCACTCGATGGATCATTCCCGCGGAAGCGGGAATCCAGCGGCTTCGCGTGAAAGACACTGGGTCCCCGCCTTCGCGGGGACGACGATCGAGTGGCGCCAAGTTCTGTGCTCCGTGGTCGACGAACGTCAGCGGCGCGCTGTCATTCCCGCCCAAGCGGGAATCCAGTTCCGGCGCAAAACCCGGCTGGATGCCCACTTTCGCGGGCATGACACGGGCCAGCGGCGGCGCCCGGAGGCGTCAAAAAAATACCGGGCACGCGCGGTCGCCCGGTGACCGAGATGTTAGCAGGCTGCGCTGCCGTCTTCCGGTTCGGCCTTGATCACGCGCAAGATCGTGTCAGCGGAGAACCCGCGCGCCGTCAGGAAGCGCACCTGCCGGGCACGCTCGCGCCCGTCGCGCGGCGCCGTGCCGAACTTCCGGCACCAGGCGGCGCGCGCGCGCTCGAACTCCGTTTGCTTCAGCGCTTCCGTGGATTGCCGGATCAGTTCCGGACTGACGCCATGCCGGCGCAGTTCCTGGCCGATGCGAACTGCACCGAAGCGATCGCCGCGCGCGCGCACGAGCGCGGCGGTGAAGCGCTCGTCGGACAGCATGCCTTTGGCTTGCAACCGGTCGAGCGCGGCGCCGATGGCGGCCGGGTCGTCGCCTTCGGCGAGGCCGCGAGCCAGCTTGCGCGCCAGCTCGGCGCGACTGTATTCGCGCCGCGAGAGCGCGGCAACCGCGCGCTGAAGAATCGTGGGCGGGTTCTTGGCGCGCGTCCCCGGCATCAGGCCTCGGCCGTCGGCGCCGCGCGCATGGCGACCCCGAGCTTCTCGCGGATCCGATTCTCTATTTCCAGCGCCAGTTCCGGGCGCTCGCGCAGGAACTCGCGCGCGTTGTCCTTGCCCTGGCCGATGCGGTCGCCGTTGTAGGAGTACCAGGCGCCGGATTTCTCGACGATGTTGTGCGCGGCGCCCAGATCGATGACCTCGCCTTCGCGCGAGATGCCTTCGCCGTACAGGATGTCGAACTCGGCCTGCTTGAAAGGCGGCGCGACCTTGTTCTTGACCACCTTGACCTTGGTCTCGGAGCCGATCACTTCCTCGCCCTTCTTGATCGACCCGATCCGGCGGATGTCGAGCCGCACCGACGCGTAGAACTTCAGCGCATTGCCGCCGGTCGTGGTCTCGGGGTTGCCGAACATCACGCCGATCTTCATCCGGATCTGGTTGATGAAGATC
>JAKORH010000015.1 GCA_029777935.1 Pseudomonadota bacterium | reverse complement strand
GATCGTGATCTCGCCGATGCCGGCACGCGGTCCGCTGGCGAGCCAGCGCACGTCGTTGGCGATCTTCATCGACGCGCATGCCAGTGTCTTCAGTGCGCCGTGCGCGGCCGCGAGCGGCTCGTGTCCGGCGAGCGCGGCGAACTTGTTCGCCGCCGAGGCGAACGCCTGCCCCGTGTCCGCCGCGAGCCGTGCGGACGCGCGCGCGCCGAATTCCGGATGCGCATTTACTCCGGTGCCGACCGCGGTGCCGCCGATCGCGAGCTGAAGCAGCTCCGGCTGCGCGGCAGTGATCGCCGATTCGGACGCGTCGAGCTGCGCGACCCAGCCCGAGATCTCCTGCCCGAGCGTGAGCGGCGTCGCATCCTGCAGGTGCGTGCGGCCGATCTTCACGATGTCGCCGAACGCCTTCGCCTTCGCGTCGAGCGTGGCGCGCAGTTCGCGCAGCGCCGGCCGCAGCTTCTGTTCGATCGCAAGCGCCGCCGCCACGTGCATCGCGGTCGGGAACACGTCGTTCGACGACTGGCAGCGGTTGACGTCGTCGTTCGGGTGCACCAGGCGGCCCGCGCCGCGCGCGCCACCAAGAAGCTCCGACGCGCGGTTGGCCAGCACCTCGTTGACGTTCATGTTGGTCTGCGTGCCCGAGCCGGTCTGCCACACCGACAGCGGAAACTCCGCGTCGTGCCGGCCCGCCAGCACCTCGTCGCACGCGGCGACGATCGCGTCGGCCTTGCGCGCGTCGAGCAGCCCCAGTTCGCGATTGACCTGAGCCGCCGCGCGCTTGACCCGCACCAGTGCGCGGATCAGCTCCGGCGGCATCTTCTCGGTCGACACCGCGAAGTTCTGCAGCGAGCGCTGCGTCTGCGCGCCCCACAGCCGCTCCGCCGGGACCTCGATCGGGCCGAAGGTGTCCGTCTCTGTTCGCACGTTGGGCGTCGGGCGTCGGGCGTCGGGCGCTGGGGTGGTGCCCGGCTTGGGATCTGAGCCTTGCTCGGTCATGAATACCTCCTGCTGCTCCGCTCGGGTTCGCCTTGCGCCCGACGCCCGACGCCAACGCCCGACGGGTTTTCGCCCGACGCCAACGCCCGACGCCCGACGGCTCTTACGCTTCTCCCAGCGCCGCCAGCAGCTCGGCCTGGTGCTCGGCGGTCAGCGCGGCAGTCAGTTCGTCGAGGTCGCCGTCCATGATCTGCTCGATCTTGTACAGCGTCAGATTGATCCGGTGGTCTGTCACGCGTCCCTGCGGGAAGTTGTAGGTGCGGATGCGCTCGCTGCGGTCGCCTGAGCCGATCAGGCTCTTGCGCGTCGACGCTTCCTTGCGCTGCTGCTCCTGCACCTGCCGGTCCTTGATGCGCGCGGCGAGGATCTTCATCGCCCGCTCGCGGTTCTTGTGCTGGCTGCGGTCGTCCTGGCATTCGACCACGATCCCGGTCGGCAGGTGCGTCAGCCGCACCGCGCTCTCGGTCTTGTTCACGTGCTGCCCGCCGGCGCCCGAGGCACGGAACACGTCGATACGCAGCTCGCTCGGGTCGATCTTCACGTCGTCGATCTCGTCGGCCTCCGGCAGCACCGCCACCGTGCACGCCGACGTGTGGATGCGCCCCTGCGCCTCGGTCTCCGGCACGCG
>JAKORH010000124.1 GCA_029777935.1 Pseudomonadota bacterium | reverse complement strand
GGTCGTCGATCGCGTAGTTCGTGCCGATGAAGTCGATCGGTTCGCTGCGCATCGTGCGCAGCAGCGCGTCGTACTGTCCTTCGAAGGTCGTCGTCACGCCGATGTAGCGCACGCGGCCCTGCTCCTTCAGCGCCCGCAGGATCGGCAGCTGGGTGCGCAGGTCGCCCAGGTTGTGGACCTGGATCAGGTCGATCGCCGGCTTGCCGATTCGCCGGAACGAAGTCTCGACCTGCTTGCGCGCCGCAGCCGGGTCGGCCGCGCCGCCGTCCCACGGCGCGACGTTGAGCTTGGTCGCCCAGAAGAGGCGCCGCGCGATCCCGAGCTCCTGCGCGATGCGCCCCGCGACCTCCTCGGAGGCGCCATAGGCCGGCGCGGTGTCGAAGACCGTGCCGCCGAGCGCGGTCATGCGCGCGAACACCTCGCGCAACGCGCCGACGTCCTCGTTGCGCGCGACCTGCGAGAACGTCGCCGAACTGCCCAGGCCGACGATGGGCAGCCGCTCGCCGGTCTTCGGAATCGCGCGCGTGATCGGCTCGCCTCGGGCCGGCTCGGCTCCCTGCGCCGCGCCGGGCGCCAGCGCCAGCATCCCGGCCGTGGCCCCGATCCCCTTCAGCCAATCCCTTCGGGTCGTCATGCGCTCACTCCCTTCGCCTGCGCAGCGCCACGCGCCTGCGCGCGCTGCGCGATGCCCAACCATACGCCGAGCGCCATCCAGACCAGCGCCAGCGGCACCGCGAACGCGGCGAGTGCCGCGAGCCCCATGCCGAGCCGTCCGAGCAGCCCCTCGGTCTGCGCGCCGACCACGTCGCCGGCCCGGTAGACGAAGGTGTCGATGAACGCCTTCGCCTTGTATCGATCCGCGCGCGAGACCGTGGTGAACAGCGTCTCGCGCGCGGGCCGCATGATGCCGCGCTGAACCGCTCGAAACGTCGCCTCGAACGCCACCAATGCCACGAGCGATCCGGCGATCGCCAGCCCGAGGAAGCCCAGTGCTGCGATCGCCGGGAGCAGCGCCAGCGCCACCGACGCGCCGAGCCGCTTCATCAGGTGTCCGGTGACGACTGCCTGCAGCACCAGCGTCGCGGCCTGCGTGATCATGTCGATGCGCGCGAACG
>JAKORH010000123.1 GCA_029777935.1 Pseudomonadota bacterium | reverse complement strand
TCGCCGGTGAATGGGCTCGGCATGGGCAGCGCGTCACGCTGATCGATGCCGACCCGCAAGGCTCCGCGCTCGACTGGTCCCAGCAGCGCAGCCGGGAGGGATTGGAGCGGCTGTTCGGTGTTGTCGGCCTGGCGCGCGACACGCTCCACCGCGAAGCGCCAGAGCTGGCGCGCGACGTCGATCACGTCGTCATCGACGGACCGCCGCGTGTCGCCGGTCTGAGGCGCTCGGCGCTGCTGGCCGCCGATCTCGTGCTGATCCCGGTGCAGCCCTCGCCGCTCGACGGCTGGGCGTCGGCCGAGATGCTGACGCTGCTCAGCGAAGCACGGATATATCGCCCGGAACTCAAAGCGCGGTTCGTGCTGAACCGCTGTGCGGCCCGCACGATCCTCGCCCGCGAAACCGCAGAAACGCTCGCGGAGCATGATCCCCCACCGCTCCTAACCACCATCGGTCAGCGCATCGCTTTCGCCGATGTCGTGCAAACCGGGCGGCTCGCGGCCGAGCGGGACGAGACATCGCCCGCCGCGCGGGAGATCGCCGCGCTCGCCACCGAAGTGATGGAAATCGGGGCATGAGCGAGCGGTCCCCGAAACGCAGCTTCGCAACCCGCCCGGCCGATCCCGCAAGCTGGATCAAGGCGCCGGATCGACCATCGCCGCGCGCGGAGGCCATCGCCGACTTCACCGCCAGGCTGACGATCGACGTCACCGCCGACATGCGCGGCAGGATCAAGATCGCCGCGTTCCAGCGCGGACAGACCGTCGCCGACATGCTGCGCGCCCTGTTCGAACGCGAATTCCCCACCAGCGAAGGAGAGCCACGATGATCGGTGTCGCCGATCTATCGCTGCGCAGCGGCTTGCGGCCAGCGCTCGCGGCCGATGCTCTGACCCATGTCGAGTTGACGTGGGTCGAGAAGAAGATCGAATTCTGGATCAGGTTCGGTCGCGAGACCGCCGAACAGATTCTCGACCGCCGCCAGCGCGTCGTGTCGTTCGCGCCGGACAGCGTTTTCGCCTTCGTTCGCTGGACCTCCAACGACTACGGCACCGCACTTTCTCGGCTCGACATCGTGCGCGCCGTCGGTGCGGGCGAGCGCTGCCAGACCCTGCCATTCGTGCGCCCCGGCGGCGACATCCT
>JAKORH010000122.1 GCA_029777935.1 Pseudomonadota bacterium | reverse complement strand
CGAGCGGCGGCGGCCGCAACTGCAGCTCCAGGACCGCGTCGGCACGCGGGGCAAAGGCGAGGCGCGCGCGCTCGATCCACCAGCGAGGCGCGTTGAAGCGCACGGTGTCGTCGCGCGCGAGCGCGGGCAGCAGCGCGTCGCTTTCGCGCAGCCAGCGCCGCAGCAGCGCATTGATGAAGCCGCTCGCCGCGCGCGTCGCGGCGTCGCTCCTGGCCGCGCGCACGGCCTGATCGACTACCGCGTAATCGGCGTGACGCGCGGCGAGCAATTGTCCGAGCGCGACCGAGGCGAGCGCGGCGACCGCGGCGTCGGGCGCACGCGCGGCCAGGCGCGCGATCAAGACGTCGATCAGCGCCAGATGCCGGGTCGCCGTGTACGCGATGTCCCTGGCCGCGGCCGCGAGTCGCGGGTGGGCATTGGCCGAGGCGGACTTCTGCGCCAGCTCGAGCGCGCGGTCGAGCGACGTGCCGGCGCGCAGTCGCATCCACGCGGCGGCGGCCACGCGCAGCGCATCGGCGAGCGGGGGCGCGCCGTCGATCACGCCGCTTCCGACGCGGCGTCGAACGAGTCGCCGGCCGCGACCGGCATGCCGGCAAGAAACTCGGCGGCGCGCAGGCGCTTGCCGCCCGGCCGCTGCAACTCGGTGATCGCGAGCACCCCGCGGCCACAGGCAACGTGGATGCCGTCGGCGCCGGCAGCGAGCACGGTGCCCGGCGCAGCGGTGCCGGTGCGGTCGAGCGCTCGTGCGCGCCACAGCTTCAGCGTCGTGCCGCGCATTTTGCCGCACGCCACCGGGAACGGGTCGAACGCGCGCACGCGGCGCGCCAGTTCGTCCGCGGAGCGAGTCCAGTCGAGCCAGGCCTGGCGTTTGTCGAGCTTGTGCGCATAGGTGACACCGGCATCCGGCTGCGGCTGCGCCCGCAGTTCGCCGCGCGCGGCGGCGTCGAGCGCGCGCACGACGAGCCGCGCCCCGGCCGCCGCCAGCCGTGCGGTCAACGTGGCGGTGGTGTCATCGGCGTCGATCGCGATGCGCTCGGCCAGCAGCATTGGCCCGGTATCGAGGCCCGCCTCCATCTGCATGATCGTGATGCCGGTGGCGGCATCGCCCGCTTCGATCGCACGCGCCACCGGCGCCGCCCCGCGCCAGCGCGGCAGCAGCGATGCGTGGATGTTGATGGCTGTGATGCGGCCGGCGCCCGCGTCGGGAAGTCCGCGCGGAATGTCCAGCACCGCCTGCGGCAGGATTAGCCCGAACGCTGCGACGATCAGCACGTCGGCCTGCGCCATGCGAAGTTGCGCATGCGCCGCGGCCGCGGCGTCGCCGCCCTTCTTCAGACTCAGCGTGAGCGGCGCGGCGACTTCGATGCCGTGCGCAAGCGCGAGCTGCTTGACCGGACTCGGCGCGAGCTTCATGCCGCGTCCGGCCGGCCGGTCCGGCTGCGTAAGCACGAGAGCGATCGTCCAGTCCTTGGCCGGCGCCGCATCGACGATCGCCGCCAACGCCGTCGCCGCGAATTCCGGCGTCCCCGCAAACACGATGCGCATGCGATCTTCGCTCCGCGCAATCCGCGATCCGCAATCCGCGGCCCGCGCTCCGACCTACGCCGCCTCGCGGGACTTGCGCTTCTTCAGCTTGGTCTTGATCCGATCCTGCTTCAGCGCTGACAGGTATTCGACGAATACCTTGCCGCGCAGATGGTCCATCTCGTGCTGCACGCACACGGCCAGCATGCCGTCGCAATCGAGCGTGAAGGTCTCGCCGTTCTCGTCCTGCGCCTTCACCCCGACGCGCGCAGGACGCCGCACCTCCTCGTAGATGCCGGGCACCGACAGGCAACCCTCTTCGCACAGCGTCGTCTCCTCCGACGCCCACGCGATCTCCGGGTTGATGAACACGCGCAACTGATCCTTGGTCTCAGACACGTCGATCACGATCACGCGCTCATGCACGTCGACCTGCGTGGCGGCCAGCCCGACACCGGGCGCCGCATACATGGTCTCGGCCATGTCCGCGACCAGCTTGCGCAGTCGCGCGTCGAAAACCTGCACCGGCCGGGCAACCTTCTTCAGCCGCGGGTCCGGATACTCGATGATGGCCAGTCTTGCCACGAAAGCCTCTGTCTGCTCTAAGAACCTATGCCAGCCGTTGGCTCGATGTTGCCTCGATCGATCAGCTTCGCCACAAGCGGCTCATCCCTTCAGCCGATTAGCGTTGCGATATCAAGGCAGTAGAGGCAGAATTTTAAGCGCCTTGTGATCTTGTTGCGATCCATGGCGGCGCTGTACAGCCGTCCGCGCCGAGGCGGGGGCCAGCCAAAAGGAAACCGAATGAAGACCCAATCCCGTAGCCTCGTCGTCCAGCGCCAGCGCGTGCGCGCCGCGATGTCGGGCGCAGTGATCGTGGCGCTCGCATGGGCGGCGTGCCAGCAGGCGCGCGCCGCCGAGCCCGCCAGCGTGCGCTGGCCGGTCACCGAGCAGCAGAAGGGCGTGGCGGACCAGGTCGCGCAGGCCGGGGTGCCGCTGTCGGCACTGGCGCCCAACGCCCCTGACACGTACACGGTCAAGACCGGCGACACGCTGTGGGACATCTCGACCGTGTTCCTCACGTCGCCGTGGCGCTGGCCCGAGCTGTGGGGCATGAACAAGGATCAGATTCGCAACCCGCACCTGATCTATCCGGGGCAGATGCTGCGCCTGGTAAAGACCGGCGACCGCGCACATCTGGAGATCGCGGGCGAAGGCAGCGGCGCGACGGGCGATGTCGTGCGTTTGTCGCCGCGCGTGCGCGACCTCGGCGCGGAGAAGCAGGCAATCAGCAGCATCCCGGCCAAGGCGATCGAGCCGTTCCTGTCGCGGCCGCTGGTGGTGACCGCCGATGAGCTGTCGAAGTATCCGCGCGTCGTCGCCACGCAGGAAGGACGCGTGTTCCTCGGCCGCGGCGACACCGCGTACGCGCGCGGCATCACCGACGAGCGGGTGCGCGACTACCACGTGTTCCGGCCCGCGCGCCCACTGTACGACCCCGACGACGAGAACCGCCGCAACCCGATCGCGTACGAGGCGTTCTATCTCGGCGTGGCGCGCGTGACGCGCGGCGGCGAGGTCACCACGCTGCGCGTAGAGGACAGCAAGGAAGAGATAGGAGTCGGTGACCGGCTGGTGCCGGTCACGGTGCAGCCGCTGGTCAACTACATGCCGCACCGTCCGGAAAGGGCGATCAACGGTCGCATCATCTCCATCTACGCCGGCGTCAACCAGGCCGGCACGCAGAACATCGTGGCGCTGAACCGCGGCGCACGCGACGGCCTCGAGGTCGGCCACGTGCTGGCGCTGCTGGAAACGGGCGAAACGGTGCGCGACCGCACCGTCGACGGGCGGCAGTACGTCAAGCTGCCTGACGAGCGTATCGGCGAAATGTTCGTGTTCCGCGTGGCTGAAACCATCTCGTACGGTCTGGTGATGCGCGTGACCAAGCCGGTGAAGGTCGGCGATCGCTTCATCGATCCCGACGCCACGGAGGCCGACATGATGTCGGTTGGCAGCAACACGGCGACCCCGCCGGCGACCACGGAGACCGCCAGTTCGCCGCGGCGCTGGTACAACCCGTTCACCTGGTTCTGAGCGGGAAATCCGACTCTCCTCGCGCCGGCCGTGCCGGCGCTTTTCTTTTGCGCCCATGGATCGCATCGAGCGCGCGGCCTGGCTGCGCCTGTCGCTGACGCACGATGTCGGCCCGCGCACGGCGCGCGCGCTGCTGGGCGCGTTCGGGCTGCCGGCCGCGATCTTCGACGCGAGCGCCGCGACGCTCGCGCGTTACGTGCCGCAGCCGCTGGCGCAAGTGCTCGCCGCGCCGCCCGATCCGTCGCTGTCGCATGCGATCGGGCGCGCCGAGGCGTGGCTCGACGCCGGTGAAGCCCACGCGCTGCTGACGCTCGCCGACGCGCAGTATCCGCAAGCCCTGCTCGCCACCGCTGACCCGCCGCCGCTGCTGTACGCAATCGGCCGGACCGAACTGCTGAACCGCCCGATGCTCGCGATCGTCGGCAGCCGCAACGCGACGCGGCAGGGCCTGGACACGGCAAGCGCGTTCGCGCAACGGCTCGCGCGCGCAGGGCTGACGATCGCGAGCGGCCTGGCGCTCGGAATCGACGCCGCCGCGCACCGCGGCGCGCTGCAGGCCGCCGCCGACGGCGCGGCCGATTCCACGGTCGCGGTGGTCGGCACGGGTGCGGACGTGATCTACCCGGCGTCGAACCAGCCGCTGACGCAGGCGGTCCGTGAGCGCGGCGTCGTGATCTCCGAGTTCGCGCTCGGCACGCCCGGCATCGCGCACAACTTTCCGCGCCGCAATCGCATCATTGCCGGGCTGGCGCGCGGCGTGCTCGTGGTCGAGGCCGCGCTGCGCTCGGGCTCGCTGATCACCGCGCGGCTGGCGGCCGAGAGCGGGCGCGAGGTGTTCGCGGTGCCGGGCTCGATCCACTCGCCGCTCGCCAGGGGCTGCCACCGGCTGATCAAAGACGGCGCCAAGCTGGTCGAGGAAGCGGCCGACATCCTGGACGAGCTGGGCATGCCGGCCGCGGCCCCGCCCCGGGGCGCGCCGCCCGCGGCGGCGAGCGAACTGCTGGACGCGCTCGGCTACGACCCGGTCGACCTCGACACCCTCGCCGCGCGCACCGGGCGCGACGCGGGCAGCCTGACCGCCGAGCTGCTGGAGCTCGAGCTGGCCCAAGATGTTGCACGTCTTCCCGGTAACCGCTACCAAAGGTTGCGGTAATGGGGTTTGCGCGTCCGCAGTGAACCGGATACAGTGCGCGCCAGATGTTCGACATCCTCGTCTACCTGTACGAAAATTTCGGCGCGCTCGCGGCGTGCCCCGACGGCGACGCGCTGACGAAGAAGCTGACCGCCGCCGGCTTCGACGATGAAGAGATCACCGATGCGATCGCGTGGCTGCAGGGCCTGCAGCGCGTAACGCAGGACTCGCAGATCGTGCGCGAACCCTCGGCCGGCGCCACGCGCGTGTATGCCGCGTTCGAGGCGAGCCGCCTCGGCGCCGAGGCGATCCGCTTCCTGTCCTTCCTCGAATCCGCCGGCGAACTGACGCCGGCTCAGCGCGAGATCGTGGTCGAGCGCGCGCTGGCGATCGACGAGTCGCCGGTGCCGCTGGCCAAGCTGAAGCTGATCGTGCTGATGGTGCTGTGGAGCCAGCAGGCCGACATCGACATCCTGCTGATCGAGGAACTGCTCGACGACGGCGAGGACCGGCCGCGGCACTGACGCGGTGCGCGGACGCGCCGCCGAGACGACTTGCAGGCGACCCGGCTTTCGGTGTTAGTCTGAAGAAAGGAAACCGCTTGACCGGCGGTTTCTTTTTGGAAGCCGCTCTACCTGCGGCTTCCTTTGGAAACCGCCAGCAGAGGCCGTTCCGCTTTCCCCTGCCGCATCATGAGCAAGACGCTGATCATCGCCGAAAAGCCTTCCGTCGCCGCCGACATCGCGCGTTCGCTGGGCGGCTTCACCAAGCACCCGGACTACTACGAGTCCGACACCTACGTGCTGGCGTCCGCCGTCGGCCATCTGCTGCAGTTGTCCAACCCAGTCGAGGTCCAGCGCGGCAAGTGGAGCTTCGCCCATCTGCCGATGATCCCGCCCGCCTTCGAGGTGGCGCCGATCGACAAGAAGGCCGAGGATCGGCTGAAGCTGCTGGCCCGGCTGATCAAGCGCAAGGACGTGCGCGCGCTGATCAACGCCTGCGACGCCGGGCGCGAAGGCGAACTGATCTTCCGCTACATCGTGCAGTACGCGCACGCGAAGCAGCCGATCAAGCGCCTGTGGCTGCAGTCGATGACGCCGGCGGCGATCCGCGAGGCGTTCGAAGGACTGCGCTCGGATTCCGACATGCTGCGGCTGGAACAGGCCGCGCGCTCGCGCGCCGAGGCCGACTGGCTGGTAGGCATCAACGGCACGCGCGCGCTCACCGCCTTCAACAGCAAGGACGGCGGCTTCTTCCTGACCACCGTCGGCCGCGTGCAGACGCCGACGCTGGCGCTGGTGGTCGAGCGCGAGGAGAGAATCCAGCAGTTCGAGCCGCGCGACTACTGGGAAGTGCGCGCGACGTTCCTGGCGCGCGCCGGCACCTACGAGGGCCGCTGGTTCGACCCGGAGTTCAAGAAGAGGGACGACGATCCCGAAGCGCGCGCCGAGCGGCTGTGGGACAAGGCCGCCGCCTCCGCGATCGTCGCCGCCTGCGCCGGCAAGTCCGGCACCGTCAGCGAGGAATCGAAGCCTTCCACGCAGGCGCCGCCGCTGCTGTTCGACCTGACCTCGCTGCAGCGCGAGGCCAACGGCCGCTTCGGTTTCTCGGCCAAGACCACGCTGGCGCTGGCGCAGGCACTGTACGAGAGGCACAAGGTGCTGACCTACCCGCGGACCGACTCGCGCGCGCTGCCCGAGGACTACGTGAAGGTCGTCAAGAAGACAATCGAGGCGCTCGGCGGCAGCCGCGCCTACGCGCCGTTCGCGAAGGCGATCCAGAAGAACGACTGGGTGCGGCCGAACAAGCGGGTGTTCGACAACGCCAAGGTGTCGGACCACTTCGCGATCATCCCGACGCTGCAGGAGCCGCGCAGTCTCTCCGAGGCCGAGGCGAAGATCTACGACCTGGTGGTCAAGCGCTTCCTCGCGATCTTCTTCCCGTCGGCCGAGTACCTGGTCACCACTCGCATCACGACGGTGCAGCAGCACCAGTTCAAGACCGAAGGCAAGGTGCTGGTCGAGCCGGGCTGGCTCGCCGTGTACGGCAAGGAGGCACAGGAGGAACAAGCCTCGCTGGTCAAGGTCGGGCAGGATGAGCGCGTAAGGACCGAGGCGATCGAAGCGGTCGCGTTGCAGACCAGGCCGCCGGCGCGCTACAGCGAGGCCACCCTGCTGTCGGCGATGGAAGGCGCGGGCAAGCTCGTCGACGACGAGGACCTGCGCGCCGCGATGGCCGGCAAGGGCTTGGGCACGCCGGCCACGCGCGCAGCGATCATCGAGGGACTGATCACCGAGCAGTACCTGGTGCGCGACGGGCGCGAGCTGCTTCCGACCGCCAAGGCGTTCCAGCTGCTGCGCGCGCTGCGCGGCTTCGGCGTCGACGACCTCGATGCGCCGGAGCTGACCGGCGAATGGGAATTCAAGCTGGCGCAGATCGAGCGCGGGAAGCTGAAGCGCGAAGCGTTCATGAAGGAGATCGCGGCGATGACGAAGGACATCGTCGCGCGGATCAAGAAGGGCGCGGAAAAGGGCGAGGTGCCCGGCGACTACGTGACGCTGAAGGCCAAGTGCCCCAGGTGCGGCGGCACGGTGAAGGAGAACTACCGCCGCTTTGCCTGCACCAAGTGCGAGTTCTCGATCAGCAAGCATCCGGGCAGCCGCTTCTTCGAGGTCGCCGAAGTCGAGCAGCTGCTGCGCGACAGGCAGATCGGACCGCTGACCGGATTCCGCAGCAAGATGGGGCGGCCGTTTTCCGCGGTGCTCAAGATCACACCCGAATTCAAGCTCGAGTTCGACTTCGGCAACGCTGCCGCCGGCGACGACGGCGAGCCGGTCAGCTTCGAGGGCCTGACCCCGCTGGGAGCGTGCCCGAAGTGTCGCGGCCGCGTGTTCGAGCAGCCGATGGCGTACGTGTGCGAGCACGCGGTCGGCCCCGCGCGCAGCTGCGACTTCCGGTCAGGCAAGGTGATCCTGCAGCAGCCGATCGAACCCGAGCAGATGAGAAGGCTGCTGGCCGAGGGCAAAACCGATCCGCTGCGCGGCTTCGTGTCCAACCGCACGCGGCGCAAGTTCGCCGCGCAACTGGTCAAGAAGCCGGACGGCACGATCGGCTTCGAGTTCGCGCCGCGCGGACCGGCCGCGAAGGCCGCCGAGCCCACTGCCTCGTACGGCGCGAACGCGCGCGCAGACACCGAAGCGGCGCCGCGCAAGCCGGCTGCACGCAGGGCGACGGCTCGCGCCGCGAAGCCCGCGAAGTCCGCCGCGCGCGGCACCAAGCGCGCCGCGCGCTGAACGGGCTACACGAGGCTTTGCAGCGCGTCGCTGGCGGCGAGCGCCTGCAGCAGCGCGGCATTGATCGCCGTCGCGGGCGCGGCGATCGGCTCGCCCGTGTCCGCGCCTTCGAGCGCGCGCGCCAGCCGCAGATACCCTGCCACCGGCCCGGCGTCGGCCAGCACGGCGTCGACGATCGGCCGCGGCAGGTCGATCGAGCCGAGCAGTTCGTGCGCGGGGATGCCGGTGATGCGGTCGAGCAGCGAGAACGCGCCGGTCGCGAAGCCGTCGTCGGCGACGACGTGCACGTCGAGCGCGGTGGCGAGGTTCTCGATGAAGAAGCCGCGCGTCACGCACGCATGGATCTGCGGCAGCGCGCGGCTGCCCTTCGACGCGATCACCAGCAGCAGGATCAGCCACTTCAGCAGCCGCTTGGTTCCGAGCAGCGCGATCGCCTGCCCGAGCGAGCCGATCGGCGCGCCGCGCCGGAACGCCGTGCTGTTGGCGAGCGTCAGCAGCAGGTACGCGAGCACCGGCTCGGCCTCGAACGCGCGCTCCAGGTCCGCGGTGTCGGCGTCCGACTGCAGCAACCGCACGAGTTCGAGCACCGTCTTCTGCGAGGGCTGCAGCGCGCCGGGCGCCTCGGGCACCGGCTCCTCGAGCGGCCAGCCGACCGCCGCGTGCGCGCCGGCACCGAACGCGCACTCGACCTCGGCACGGCTGGAGCGGTCGCACGCCAGCCAGCCCATCCCGCCCAGCACGCTAACGCGCGGATCGGCGCCGGCCAGCGCGTACTGGAACAAGCCCGCCATGCGCGGCGCGAACGCGTGCCCCGACTGCGCGCGCAGCACCAGGCGCGTGCCGTTACGCAGCACGTGCTGCAGCCGCTCGATCTGACCGTCGGCGTCGAGCGCCTCGGCGCCGACTTCGAGCAGCACGTTGCGCGGCGCCGACCACGCGAGCAGCGTGTCGTCGAGATCGACTCCGGGCGGGGCCCGCACCCCCCGCCCGCGCGGGACGGGGGCGCCGGCATCGGCCGCGCCGCCCGTGATCACGGCCGCCAGCACATGGGCCCGCGGCGGGGCGGCGCCGGCGGCACGCGCCGGCGCAATCGCGAGCCGCACGCCGATCGGCCGCTGGGCGCGCGCGACGAGCGCGCTCCATTGCGCGCGAAACGCGTGCAGCGAATCCGGCGCGGACTCGCCGTTGCCGCGGCTTTCGGGTGCTGCGAACACGTGTCGACTCCAGCCTGATGCCCTTGTCCGTGTACTCGGCATCAGGGGCCGGCCGCTTGAGTCGGTGCCCTCCACGCGATCGTTCGAAGTGGCCGGGAATTCACGCCCGGTCGCGGCGTTTCGTCCGAAGGGCCGTCCCCTGCATGAGACAATCGCGCGCCCCGTGACCGCCCGCCAACACGTGTCCGCGCGCCGCGCCCGCCTTGCCCGATGCCGCTGTTTGCCTTCACGATTCTGCTGTCGGCGTTCCTGCTGTTCCTGGTGCAGCCGATCATCGCCAAGCAGATCCTGCCGTGGTTCGGCGGCACTTCGGCGGTGTGGAGCACGTGCCTGGTGTTCTTCCAGGTGCTGCTGCTGGCCGGCTACACGTACGCGCATCTGGCGACGCGCAGACTGTCGCCACGCGCGCAGTCGCGGCTGCACGTCGCGCTGCTCGCAGTGAGCCTAGCGTTTCTGCCGATCATCCCGCGCGAATCTCTGAAGCCGGCCGCCGGTCAGGACGCAGCGAGCGCGATCATCGTGCTGCTGGCGGTCACGATCGGGCTGCCGTACTTCCTGCTGTCGACGACCGGACCGCTGCTGCAGAAATGGGTCGCGCACCGCTTCCCCGCGAAGACCGTGTATCGCCTCTTCGCGCTGTCGAACTTCGGCTCGCTGGTCGGGTTGCTCGCGTTTCCGTTCGCGATCGAGCCGTTCGCCTCCTCGCGCGCGCAGACGTACACGTGGAGCGCGGCGTACGTGCTGTTCGTGCTCGCGTGCGCGGCCACCGCCTGGCAGGCGCGCACGCGCGCGGTCGATGCGGTCCCGCTCGACGGCCCGGTCGCCGCGGCGAGCGATCCGCCGCCGCGGCTTGGCGACCACGCGCTATGGCTTGCGCTGGCCGCGCTCGGCTCGATCGTGCTGCTGGCCGCGACGAGCCACATGACGCAGAACATCGCGTCGGTGCCGTTCCTGTGGGTGCTGCCGCTGACCCTGTACCTGGCCAGCTTCGTGATCGCGTTCGAAGGCCGCGGCGGGCGCGGCTGGTATGACCGGCGCTGGTGGATGCTCCCGACGCTGGCCGTGCTGGCGGCGATGGCGTGGGGACTGTCGGCCAACCGCGGCGTGCTCGACATCGGGCTGGCGATTCCGCTGTACAGCGCCGGCGTGTTCCTCGCGTGCGTGATGTGCCACGGCGAGCTCGCCTTGCGCAAGCCGGCGGCGCGGTATCTGACGCACTTCTACCTGACGCTGTCCGCGGGCGGAGCGCTCGGCGGGCTCGCCGTCGCGCTCATCGCGCCGCGCGTCTTCTCCGCCTACTACGAACTGCCGCTGGCGCTGGCGGCGCTGGCGGCGCTCGCGATCTGGCTTGCCTGGGACGTGAAGGCTTTGATCGGCCCGGCGGTGGTGGCGTCGATCGCCACCGCCTACTACGGACTGGCATACCGGCAGTTCCTGCACGACGACGTGCTGCTGATGAAGCGCAACTTCTACGGCATGCTGCGCGTGAAGACGCAGGGCTCGGGCGAACTGGAAGTGCGGCGGCTGCTGCACGGCGTGATCCTGCACGGCGAGCAGTACACGCGCGGGCCGCACCACCTGGAGCCCGGTACCTACTACGCGCGCAGCTCCGGGGTCGGCGTCGCGATCGAATCCCGGCAGCAGCGCGGCCCGGTGAGGATCGGCGTGGTCGGCCTCGGCGTCGGCACCATCGCGGCCTACGGCCGCCCCGGCGACATCGTGCGCTTCTACGAACTCGATCCCGACGTGCTGGAGCTGTCGCGCACCCGCTTCTGGTACCTGCGCGAGTGCCGGGCCGGGCTCGAGTTCGCTCTCGGTGACGCGCGGCTGTCGATGGAGCGCGAACTCGCAGTCGGTCGCCCGCAGCGCTTCGACGTGCTCGCGGTCGACGCGTTCTCGAGCGACTCGATCCCGGTGCATCTGATCACGAAGGAAGCGATCGAGATCTACGCGCGCCAGATCAAGCCCGACGGCATCATCGCGGTTCACATCTCCAACCGCTTCCTGGATCTGAAGCCCGTGCTGGCGAACATCGGCGCGGCCACGGGGCTCGCGGTGCGGCTGGTGTCCGACTCGCCGTCCGAGGAGGAAACCGACGCCTCCAGCACCGATTGGGTGCTGATCGCGCGTGATTCGCGCGTGTTCGACGAAGCGCCGCTGGCGGAGCGGGTCGAGGAACTCGCGCCGCGGCCCGAGTTCTCGCTGTGGACCGACCAGTTCAACAACCTGCTCGACGTGCTGAAATCGCATCCGCTCGCAGCGCTGAAGTCGCTGCTGCAGCCCGAGTGACTTGAGCGCGGCACTGACGCCCGTGATCGAAGCCGCGCTGCGCGCCGCCGGCGCCGGGCGGCTCGTGCATGCGCAGGAACTGGGGCGCGGCTCGTTCGGCGCCACGCTGCGCGTGGACGCCGGCGCCGGGCGCTACTTCCTGAAGCTCGGCGCCGCCTCGCATCCGTTCGACGCCGAGGCGCGGGCGCTGGCTGCGATCGCCGCCACGCGCACGTTGCGCGTGCCCGCGCCGATTGCGCACGGCGTCGAGGGCGCGCACGGCTTCCTGCTGCTCGAATGGCTCGATCTGGCCGATGACGGCGACTGGGCCGCGGCCGGCGATGGCCTGGCGGCGCTGCACGGCATCGAGGCGCCGTCGTTCGGCTGGCCGCGCGACAACACGATCGGCGCCAGCCCGCAGTTCAACGCGCCGTGCGCCGACTGGCGCGAGTTCTGGCGCGAGCGCAGGCTGCGGCCGCAGTTCCGGCTCGCGCGCGAACGCGGCCTGCATGCGCTCGCTGAACTCGAGACGCGCGCCTGCGCCGCGAGCGACGCGATCCTCGCCGCGCACGCGCCGGCCGCGGCGCTGCTGCACGGCGACCTGTGGCGCGGCAACCTCGCCTTCGATGCGCGCGGCGAGCCGGTCGTATTCGACCCGGCGAGCTACCACGGCAACGCGGAGACGGATCTGGCGATGACGCGCTTGTTCGGCGCCTTCCCGCCGGCGTTCTACGCCGCGTACGCAGCCGCGCGGCCGCCTCGTGCGGGCGCCGAACGCCGGCTCACGCTGTATCAGCTCTATCACGTGCTGAATCACGCCAACCTCTTCGGCGGCGGCTACGTCGCGCAGGCGCGCGCGCTGGTCGAGGTACTCGCCGGCGCGTGAGCGGAACGCAGTTGCGGCATACTTGCGCCCCTCGCAATGCGCTACCAAGCATGACCGCCGCCACGAAGCCCAAGATCGTCGTCAAGAACTCGCGCATCCACGGCCGCGGCGTCTATGCCGCGCGCCGCATCAAGCAGGGGGAGCGCATCGTCGAATACAAGGGCGAGCGCATCACGTGGCGCGAAGCCGACCGCCGGCCGCCGTCCGATCCGGACGATCCGCACCATACGTTCTTCTTCTCGCTCGACGACGGCAAGCACGTGATCGACGCCGGCGTGGGCGGCAACGCGGCGCGCTGGATCAACCACTCGTGCGATCCGAACTGCGAAACGACCGAGGAAGACAGCCGCGTGTACATCGAGGCGCTGCGCGACATCCGCGCCGGCGAGGAGCTGTTCTACGACTACTCGCTGATCGTCGACGAGCGCATCACGCCGACGCTGAAGAAGCAGTACAAGTGCCTGTGCGGCGCACAGAGCTGCCGCGGCACGATGCTCGCGCTGCGCAGACGCTGAAGAACCAACTCGGAGAACTCCATGACACCGATCACCGCCCATTCGATCACCGTGCCCGTCTTCACGCGCATGCTCGGCAACCTGTCCGCCATCCTCGACAAGGCGGCCGCGTTCTGCGAGCAGCGCAAGGTCAAGGAGACGGTGCTGATGGAAGCGCGCCTGTTTCCCGACATGTTTCCGCTGGCGATGCAGGTCCGCATCGCGTGCGACTTCGCGCGCGGCGGCGTCTCGCGGCTGGCCGGACAGGAGCCGCCGAAGTACGAGGACAACGAGGCATCGTTCGCCGACCTGAAGGGACGCATCGCGCGCTCGATCGACTACGTGCAGCAGTTCACGCCGGCGCAGCTCGCCGACTGCGAGGGCCGCCGCATCGTGCGCACGACGGGTGGCCGCGAAACCGTATTCGACGGCTACGGCTACGTCGCGCAGTTCGTGCTGCCCAACTTCTTCTTCCACGTGGCGACCGCCTACGGCATCCTGCGCGCCAACGGCGTCGAACTGGGCAAGCGCGACTACATCGGCCCCCTGTAGCGCCGCTCCGGCCGAGGGCAGCGCCGGAAACGGTGCGCGCTTGTCGCCGGTCAAGATCGGCGCACATCCGCCGCACGCCGTCGCGCTAGGCTTGATGCAACGATTTCAGCCGATGGATCAGCGCGTTCACCCTGAAGCAGTTGCCGCCGCGGACGCGGCTCGCGTCGTGCTGCCGGTGCACGGGATGACCTGCGCCTCGTGCGTCGCGCATGTCGAGAAGGCGCTCGCGAACGTGGCCGGCGTCAGCCGTGTCGCGGTCAACCTCGCCACCGAGTCGGCCGCGGTCGAGACCGCGCCGCTCGACGCCGAAGGGCGGCGGGCCACGCTCGTCGCGCTGCGCGCGGCGGTCGCCGACGCAGGCTACGAAGTGCCGTCGCAGACGATCCAGCTCGCGATCGACGGCATGACGTGCGCCAGTTGCGTCGCGCGCGTGGAGAAGTCGCTCGCTGCCGTACCGGGCGTGCTGAAGGCGAGCGTCAACCTCGCGTCCGAATCGGCGACCGTCGAGCTCGTCAGCGGCGCGGCCGCCGTGCGCGACCTCGTTCGCGCCGTCGCGGACGCGGGCTACGAGGCGCGCGCGCGCGAGCAGCCGCCTGCCGCGCACGCCGACCGGCTCGGACCACTGAAGCGCGACGCGCTGCTGGCGCTCGTGCTGGCGGCGCCGCTCGCGGCTCCGATGCCGCTCACGCTGGCCGGCCTCGACGTGACCCTGCCGGCTTGGCTGCAGTGGCTGCTCGCCACGCCGGTGCAGTTCTGGTGCGCGCGCCGCTTCTACGTCGCCGCCTTCAAGGCGCTGCGCGCGCGCACCGGCAACATGGATCTGCTGGTGGCGCTCGGCACGCTCGCCGCGTACGGGCTGTCGCTGTACCTGTGGCTCGGCCAGGGGCGGCACGGGCATCTGTACTTCGAAGCGTCCGCGGTGGTGATCGCGCTGGTGCTGCTCGGCCGCTGGCTGGAGGCGCGCGCCAAGCGCCAGACGTCGGAGGCGATCCGCCTGCTCGGCGAGCTGCGGCCGACCAGCGCGCGCGTGCTGCGCGCAGGCATCGAAGTGACTCTCGCGCTCGACGAACTGCGGCTCGGCGACATCGTGGTCGCGTTGCCAGGCGAGCGCATCGCGGTCGACGGTCTGGTGCGCGCGGGTACGACCGCGGTCGATGAATCGATGCTGACCGGCGAAGGCTTGCCGGTCGACAAGCAGCCCGGCGACAAGATCACCGCAGGGGCGCTGAACACGACCGGCCGGATCGAGATCGAGACGACCGCCGTCGGCGCGGAGACGGTGCTGGCGAAGATCATCCGCCTCGTCGAGTCGGCGCAGTCGGCCAAGGCGCCGATCCAGCGCATGGTCGATCGCGTGGCCGCGGTGTTCGTTCCGGTCGTGGTCGCGATCGCGATGGCCACCGTGCTCGGCTGGCTGATTCAAGGCGCGACGTTCGAGCGAGCGCTGATCCACGCCGTCAGCGTGCTGGTGATCGCGTGCCCGTGCGCGCTGGGTCTGGCCACACCGACCGCGCTCATCGCCGGCACCGGCGTGGCGGCCCGCCACGGCATCCTGATCCGCGACGCCGAAGCGCTGGCAGCGGCACGCCACGTGCGCGTGGTCGCGTCCGACAAGACCGGCACGCGGACGGAAGGCAAGCCGCGCGTCGTGGCGGCGCACGGCGTCGACCTGCTCGACGGTCGCGAGGTGCTGGCGCTCGCGGCCGCGGTCGCCAGCGGCTCCACGCACCCGCTCGCGGGCGCGGTGCGTGCCGCGCTCGACGAGCACGGCGAGATCGCGCGCCGGCGCGCAGCCGAACACAAGACGCTCGCCGGCCGCGGCGCGAGCGCGCGCCTGCTCGACGACCAGGGACAGCCGACGCATGTCGAACTGCTGTTCGGCAATCGGCGGCTGATGCAGGAGATCGGGCTCGCGCTCGACGCCGGCGAACCACATGCACGCACGCTCGAATCCGAGGGCCGTACCGTATCTTGGCTCGCCGAGCGCACCCCGGACGGCGTGCACCTGCTGGGGCTGGTGGGGTTCGGCGACGAGCCCAAGCCGGGCGCGCACGCGGCCGTGCAGCGGCTCAATCGCATGGGCATCGAGACCACGATGCTGTCGGGCGACAGCGAGGCGGCCGCCGCGCACGTCGCGCGCGCGGTAGGGCTGACCAGCTTCGAGGCTGGCGTACTGCCGCGCGAGAAGAGCGCGCGCGTGCAGGCGCTGAAGGCGGGGGGCCGCGTGGTCGCGATGGTTGGCGACGGCATCAACGACGCGCCGGCGCTCGCCGCCGCGGATATCGGCATTGCGATGGGCTCCGGCACCGACGTGGCGATCGCGGCCGCCGGCATCACGCTGATGCGCGGCGATCCGCGGCTGGTCGCCGACGCGATCGGAATCTCGCGCGCTACCGTGCGCAAGATCCGCCAGAACCTGTTCTGGGCGTTCTTCTACAACGCGGTCGGCATTCCGCTGGCGGCGCTGGGCTGGCTGTCGCCGGTGATCGCCGGCGCGGCGATGGCGTTCTCGTCGGTCAGCGTGGTGACCAACGCGCTGCTGCTCAAGCGGCTGCGGCTGCGCTGACGCAACGCCCGCACGCGCGGAGGCACGCGCCGGCGCGTCTCGCCGTCAAGCTTAGACTGCCCGCATGTTCGCGCCGCGCGTGAGCTTCGTCGATGTCGAGACCACCGGGTCGAGTCCCGCGCGCGAGCGCGTGACCGAGATCGGCGTGGTCACGGTCGATGCCGATGGCGACCAGCAGCGCATGACGGAGTGGTCGTCGCTGGTCAACCCGGGCATTCCGATCCCGCCCGAGATCCAGTGGCTGACCGGCATCACGAACGAGATGGTGCGCGACGCGCCGGCGTTCGCGGATATCGCCGAACCGCTGTTCGACCGGCTGCAGGACGCCGTGTTCGTCGCGCACAACGCGCGCTTCGACTACGGGTTCCTGAAGGCCGAATTCCAACGCGCGGGCATTGCGTGGCGGGCGGCCACGCTGTGCACGGTGCGACTGTCGCGGCTGCTGTATCCGGACCGCGGCCCGCACACGCTCGACGCGATCGTCGCGCGCTTTGGGCTCGAGGGCGAGCAGCGCCATCGCGCGCTCGGCGATGCGCGCGTGCTGTGGCGCTGGCTGCGGCTGCTCTACGCGCGCCATTCGCGCGCCGAGATCGACACGGCGATCGAGCGGGTGCTGGCGCGGCCGAGCACCCCGCCCGCGCTGCCGCCGCAGGCGTTGGACGAGATTCCCGGCGCGCCCGGCGTGTACCTGTTTTTCGGCGCCAACGCGCACCCGATCTACATCGGCAAGAGCGTCGATCTGCACGCGCGGGTGGCGGGTCACTTCGCCCACGACCACGCGAGCGGCGCGGATCTGCGGTTGTCGCAGGAGGTGCAGCGCGTCGAGTGGGAAGAGACCGCCGGCGAGATCGGTGCGCTGCTGCGCGAGACGGAACTGGTGAAGACACGGCTGCCGGCGCACAACATCGCACTGCGCCGCCGGCTGAACCAGGTCTTCTTCGCGCTCGACGACGCCGGCCGCCCGCGCTTCGTCAAGGCTGCTGACGCCACGCTCGATCGCCTGCACGAGTACCACGGCCCGTTCGGCTCGCGCGCCGGCGCACGGCGCTTCCTGGCCGAAGTGGCCGGCGAGCACGGCCTGTGCCTGAAGACGATGAAGCTGGAAGGCCGCGCTCGGCGCGCGGCCGACGCGCCTTGCTTCAACTACCAACTGCAGCGCTGCCGCGGCGCGTGCGTCGGCGCCGAGGACGCGCGGACCCACGGCGCGCGCGCGGCCGAACTGCTGGCGGCACGCCGCATCGCCGCCTGGCCGCACGCGGGCGCCGTGGCGGTCGCGGAGGCGAACGCGGCGCGCCTGCGCGAGGACTTCCATGTGTTCGACCGCTGGTGCTGGCTCGGCACGGTCCGGACGCTCGACGCGGCGCAGGAGCTGGCACGCAGCGCGCCGCGCGACTTCGAGCCCGACGCCTACCGGATCGCCCGCGAGGCGCTGACGCGCGCCGCCAGCGGCCGGCTGCAACTCGTGCCGCTCGATTGAGCGAGGATCCGTCGCCGCGATCGGGGCAGCGATCCGCCTACGCGACCCGCACCGACTCGCGCAGCGCGCGGCCGACGCGAACGCCGAGCGCAAGCGCCGGCCCGTTGGCGCGCGACACCACCCCATGTTCCCAACCGTCGCGCGCGTCTCCGATGCGCGCGGTCAGATGCGACACCGCCGCGGCCGCTATTCCCGACCGTTCCAGCTCCGCCAGCGCGGTCACACCGGCGTCGTCCTTGCCGATGCCGGCGTCGTTGAACACGTAGAGCACCGCGCTCACTGCGCGCGCATACCGCACCACGCTCGCGCCGCCGTGCGAGCCGGTCACGACCACGCAGCCGGCATGGTGCGGAGTGACCTGCGTGACGGAATCGAGCAGCACGAGCCGCGGCGGCGCCGCGCCCATCGACGCTACTTCTTCGGCGGCTTCTCGGCGGCGAGCGCGGCCTGCACCTTCGGCCGCGCGGCCACGCGCGCGTGGTACTCGGCGAGCCTCGGCCATTTGGCCAGATCGATCTCGAGCCACCGGCCCCAGCCGAGCACGGTGAACAGATACGCGTCGGCGACCGTGAACGTTTCGCCCATCAGGTACGGTTGGGTGCCGAGCGCGCTCTGCAGGAAATCGAAGCGGCGCGCGAGCAGTTCACGCTGGCGCTGCTTGACGTCGTCGCCGCTGGCGGGGTTGAACAGCGGCGAGAACTGCTTGTGAAGCTCGGTGGCGATGAAGTTCAGCCACTCGACCAGGTGATAGCGCTCCATCGTCCCCAGCGGCGGGGCCAGGTGCTTCTCCGGCACCTGGTCGGCGATCCACTGCACGATCGCCGGGCCCTCGGTCAGCACTGTGCCGTCCTCGAATTGCAGCGTCGGCACATAGCCCTTCGGATTGACTTTCAGGAAATCCTTGTCCTTGCCGTACTTCTTCGCCTTTAGGTCGACCCGCTCCAGCTCGTACGTCAATCCGGCCTCGCACAGCGCGATGTGCGGCGACAGCGAGCAGGCGCCGGGCGAAAAAAAGAGCTTCATCGGAATCTCCTCGGTCGGTGGACCGAGTGAGGATAGCAATTCCTACCCTTCGAGCGAGTCGACCGCCCTGAACGCGGCCGCGAAGGACTCGAGCACGAGCCATGCCAGCGCGGCGAACGTCAGCGCGCGCATGCCGGCCAGCGCCAGCGACAGGAAGGAGTTCGCGGCAGGTCCCGTCAGCCATTCGGCCGCGATGCCCGCGGGCAGGGCGAGTTTCAGCATACGACTGCAGATCGGCACTCGCGCGCCGATCTTGAGCGCTCAGCGCGTACCCGTGGCGCTCAACGCGTCCGGTGGAATCCTGAACTCGGGATAGCGCTCGCGCAGCTTCTTCAGTTCGGCGTCGGCCTCAGCGTCGCGCCCGGCTCGTCGCAGTTCGAGGATGGCAGCGAGCCAGCGTTCGGGGTTGTCGGCGTGCGCCGCCGATGCCGTCGCCGCCGCTCCGGCTTCGGTCTGCGCGCGCGCAGCTTGCGCATCGCGCGCCGGCGCCGGTGCCGCCGCAGCCATCGGAGGCGCAGCACCGCCGACTTCGCCCGGCTCGGCGGCCGCGCCGGTGACTTTGCCCGCGGCTCGGCCGGCCGATGCCTCGTCCCGCGCGCGCTCCGGCGCGGCCGCAGGCGCGCTGCGACTGGAGACGGCCGGCGCTTCTCGGCGCGGCGCCTGCATCACCGCCGGCGCCCGCGGCGTCGCGGGCGCAGCGACGGTCGGCGGCGCAGCGGCATCGCGCGCATCGACGCGTCCGCCCTGGGCCGGCGGCACGGCGTGCTCGGCGGTCACCTGGGCTTCGTGCTCGATGCGCTGTGCGACCATCACCGCAATCGTGCTGACGAGCACGGTGGCGGCCGCCGCGAGCGGAATCCGCCAGCGCCGCGATGCGAGCTTCACGTGGAGCGGCGCGGCGTCGCCCGCGCGCGCGGCGGCGGCCAGAATCGCGGCGCGCGCCGCGGCGCCGGGCCGCTCGTCGAGCGCGTCGCTCGCGGCGCGATATGCGCCGGTGACGGCGCGCGCCGCCGGATCGGGCCGGGTCGTCATCGCCATTCCTCCAGTGCCCGGCGCAGCTTCGCCAGCGCGTAGCGCAGCCGGCTCTTGGCCGTTTCCATCCCCACTCCGGTGAGCTGCGCGATCTCGTCCAGCGTCAGCTCCCCTTCCAGATGGAGCAGCAGCGCTTCGCGCTGCGCCGCCGGCAGCCGTTCCACCTCGGCGATGAAGGCCCGCGCCTGCGCGCCCGACATCGCGCGCACCTCGGGTTCGTCGCCGCGCGCGCCGGCGATACGTTCGACGAGCGCGGTCGCGCCATCATCTCCATCCGGATCGTTGGCGGCGTCGATGCTCACGTCGTGCCGGAGCGAGCGCCAATGATCGATCAGCCTCGTGCGCACGATCGCGAACAGCCATGTCGTGAAGCGGGCGCGCGGTTCATAGGCGGACGCATTGCGGATCACCGCCAGCCACACCTCCTGCAGAAGATCATCGGCCCGCGCGGCGTCGCCGCCGAGCGAGCGCAGCAGGAAACGGTACACCGCACGCTCATGCCGATCGAACAGGAACGCAAAGGCAGCCCCATCGCCGGCGCCATAGTCGAGCATCAGTTGCTCGTCGCTGCGAACGTCGGCTCGGGCGGCATCGCGCATGCGCCGGATTATCGGCGCAGCGGCAACCTGTCCCGCCGTCATCGCGGCGGATCGGGTACGAAACCGGCCACGCCCGGGAACGGATCCGGCACGCACTCGCGCGACGCGGGAATCACGCCGAGCGCAATCAGGTTTTCGCGGCTGTCATAGTGGATCGCAATGACTTCGTCGGGCGTGGTCTGCGCGCGCTCGAAGGCCGTGAACTCGACCGGCGCGCTTTCGCTGCGACCATGGCCGGTGCCGAGCCTGGCCGAGTCGCGCCAGCGCTCGGCAGCAGCGCCGGTCGCGGACGGTGCCGCCGCGTCTTGGGCCGCGCCGCGGCCGCCTGACTCGCGCCGCGGCAACGCCACCGGCGGCGCGGGTACCGCTTCGCGAAACAGCGCCACGCCGATGACGCCGACGTTCCGGGGCCGCCCGGTGCGCGCCGCGTACGAGTCAGGCAGTGCAGTGAATTCGAACGCCGTCACGCGCTCCTGAGTCTTGCGCCAGCCTGTGATCTCCCCGCGCAGCCACGGACCGAACACGTAGCCGCCCTGGTCCCAGGCCGCCGTTTCGCCGGTCACCACGTTGACGCCGTCGACCGAAATCACCGCGAGCAGTCGGCCACCGGTGCGATTGCGCAGCGTGATCGCGTACCGGTTGCCGGGCGTGCCGGCCACGTAGTGGCGGCCGCGGTGGACATGGACCGGGAGCACCGCTCCGGTCGTGCGATCTATCACTTGCACATCAGCCAGACTGCCGACCGCGTTTGCGTCTACCGTCGATGTGGCACACGCGGTAAGTGCCGCGAAAATCGCGGTCGCGACGAAGCTTCGGCGCAGCATCTTCCATCTCCTGGCGGCCTTCGTGACCACGCATTCAACGGGCGGACCCGTTAAACCGGGTTAGAGCGGTTCGACGTCCATGGCCTCCAGTCAGCGCGCGCTCGTCCTGTTCTCCGGCGGACTCGATTCGACGGTCTGCCTGGCGTGGGCGCTGGCGCGCTGCGCCCACGTGGAGACGGTCGGCTTCGATTACGTCCAGCCGCAGCCCGCCGCGCTAGAAGCGCGGCCCCAGGTGCTGAAGGCGATGCGCGGCGCGTTTCCCGAATGGCGCAAACGCCTCGGCCCCGACCATGTGATCAAGATGGGCGCGGTCGCGCAGATCGCGACCACGCCGCTGGCGAGCGAAGCGCAGCGCCGCTATGCCGACAAGAGCTTGCCGGCGTCGTTCGTGCCGGGACGAAACCTGCTGTTCTTCACCTACGCCGCGGCGCTCGCGCACCGGCGCGATCTCGAAGCGCTGGTCGGCGGCATGAGCGAGAACGACTACTCCGACTATGCCGACAGCCGCGACGAGGTGCTGAAGAGCCTGGCGCGCACGCTGTCGCTCGGCATGGACCGGCCGGTCGCCATCGAAACTCCGCTGATGCGGCTCGACAAGGGACAGACGCTGCGGCTCGCGCACGAACTCGGCGGCGCCAAGCTCATCGAGCTGATCCGCACCGAGACGGCGAGCTGCTACATGGGCGTGCGTGACAAGCTGCACGCGTGGGGCCGCGGCTGCGGCATCTGCCCGGCCTGTGCGCTGCGCGCAACCGGCTGGGCGCAATGGCAGGCGCTGCGCGCCGAAGCGGCCGCCGCGCCGCCCGGTTGACGAGCGCCGCGGGCGGACGCGTGATCGTGCGCTCTGACGAGGCGCACAATGGACGCCGACTGGACGCCGACGCATGCGGTTCGAGCACCTGGTCCAGATCAACGATCCGATGATGCCGCTGCTGCCGCACCTGACGCGCGCGCAACTGTGGCGCGGGCTGGTGCTGCGCGCCGAGCGACCGATGCAGTTCGTGCTGGGGCTGGCGGGCTGCGCGATCCACTCGCGCGACGAAAGCCCGGCCGGGACGACGCTCGCGCGTACGCTCGACTTCGGCAGTTTCGCCGTTCACGACTGCGTGGAGCTGACGCCGCATCTGCGTTCACACACGCTCATCGACGCCGGCCCGACGTGGCCCGCGAGCCGGTTGACGATCACGATCGAGGAGCCGCAGCCGGAGCAGCTCTTCCTTCGCTTCGTCTACGAATCCGGCGCGCCGGACGAGACCGGCGAACTGGCCGCCGCCACCGAGGAGCTGCGGCGGCAGGCTTACATGAGCGCCGACCTCGACACCGTGCAGCGTATCCGCGCACTAGTCGAGTTGGGCGAACTCGGCTGAGCGCGCACGGCCGCTCCGAAGCGCTCAGCCCGGAGCGCGCAGCGCGGAGGGTAGCCCGGTGATGGCGCTCGTTCAGCGCTTCTGCAGCGCTGCCTCGAGCGCGTTGATGCGGCTCTCCAGCGCGCGAATCTGGTTGTTCAGCGCGCCGACGTTGACGAACACCTCGTTGTCGGCCGGCGCCGACAGTGTGGCCGCGTAGCCGAGCCACGACGAGTCGTACAGCTTCACGTGGCCGAAGCCGAGTTCGGCCAGCACGGCCGCGGTCTCGGCCGCGCGCACGCCGCTCTGGCAGTAGACGATGGTTTCCCGAGCGGGATCGAGCGCCGCGTACAGCTTGCGCAGCTCGTCGAAGTCCTTCAGGCGCATGCCGGTCGAGTCCTTCAGTTCGCCGCGCCGCATCTTGCCTATCGCATCCGGATCGACCCAGTTCTGCTCGTAGGGGATGTTGATCGCGCCCGGGATGTGGCCGCCGCGAATCGCGCGGATGTCTTCGCCGCGGTATTCCTTCGGCGTACGGGCGTCGATGATCTGCACGTTCGGGTTGCGTACGGCGGCGATCACCTCCTTCGTGTCCATCGTCAGTCCCGCCTTCGGCGTGAGCTTCAGTGCGACCGGCTTCGGCGCGGTCGGCTCCGTGGCCACCTTCTCGCCGGCAGCGCGCCATCCGTCAATGCCGTCGTGGAACACATACGCCTTCTGCGCGCCGAAGTAGCGCAGCGTGAACTGGGCGAAGTACGCGCTCGAAGCGCCGCGCTGTGCGTACACGATGACTTCGCGCTGCGGATCGATCCCGGCCGCGCCGAGGATCCTTTCCAGCCGCGGCAAGGGCAGGTAATCCTCGGTGTTCGGGTCACGCAGCCCATCGGTCGGCGCGCCGATGTTGACGGCGCCTGGAATGTGGCCCTTGGCGAACGAGCCCTCGTCGCGCGCGTCCCACAGCAGCACGCCGCGCGCGAGCGCCGCCTTCACAAACGACAGGTCGATGATCTGCTGCTGCGCCCAGGCGGGCGGGACGAGCAGCGTCAGCAGCGCGAGCGCAGTAACAAGTGTTCGCCTCATTTGGAATTCTCCTCCCAACCGGTGCGCGAAGGATGCCACCGACGGGAACGCCGACCGTGAACTGCGTCACACAACGTTGCCGATCGGGTGCCGCGGCAAGCCTCAATCATCGCCTTATCGAGCATCTGCGAATAACCCCGAAGGAGTGTTCCATTTGGTACGACCCGTCCGTGAGAATGGGTTTGCACCGATTGGTTGGGTCGACGCGACGCCAGTGTGACGCGAGTCACGGAGGAGGACGAAGCGGTGTGAGCGTTGACCCCTGGCAACCGTGCCCGCCGTCCGGCGCCTAAGTTGGTCGGCGTCCGGTGACTGAAACCCCCTCTACAGGAAGCGCAGATGAAAACGAGAAAGCTGAAAGTCGCGGCCGCGGTGGCGGCCCTGTTCGTCCCAGCGCTGGCCGGCGCCACCAACGGCTACCTGCCGCACGGCTACGGCATGAAGGCATTGGGCATGGGAGGCGCCGGCATCGCGTACCCGCAAGATGCGATCGCCGCAGCCATCAACCCCGCCGGGATGGCCATGGTGGGCAACCGCATCGATTTCGGGCTGAACTGGTTCCGGCCGACCCGCGAGTCGGAAATCGTCGGCAGCTGCTTCAATCCGCCGAGCTGCACGGCGAACGCCAACGGCACCTACGACGGCAATCACGAGAGCGACTTCTTCATTCCCGAGTTCGGATACAACACGATGGTGAATCCGAACCTGTCGCTCGGCGTGTCGGTGTTCGGCAATGGCGGCATGAACACTTCGTACAAGTCGCCGGTGCCACTGTTCGGCACCAGCAACCCCGGCGTGGACCTGATGCAACTGTTCATCACGCCCGCGGTCGGCTACAAGCTCGCTCCGCAGCACGCAGTCGGCCTCGGCGTGAATCTGGCCTATCAGCGCTTCAAGGCGCACGGCCTGGAGAACTTCACCGCACCGAGCGGCCCGCAGCAGTTCTCGGCATTCCCCGGCAACGTCACCAACCAGGGCTATGACAACTCCTACGGGGCCGGTGTCCGGGTCGGCTACCTCGGAGAACTGACGCCGCAGTTCTCTGTTGGTCTGACCTACCAGACCAAGACGAGCATGAGCAAGTTCGACAAGTACAAGGGGCTGTTCGCCCAGGAGGGCGGCTTCGACATCCCGGCCAACTACGGCGTCGGCGTCGCATTCAAGCCTGGGGCCGGCGTCAACGTCGCGCTCGACGTGGTACGGATCGAGTATTCGGGCATCAAGTCGATCAACAACCCGCTGCTGCCGAACCTGTTCCAGGCGCCGCTCGGAACGTCCGGCGGCGCGGGGTTCGCGTGGAAGGACATCACCGTGGTCAAGCTCGGCGCCGACTGGGCGATGCGCCCGGACCTGACGCTGCGCGCCGGCTACAACCATGGCGACCAGCCGATCCCGAGCAGCGACACGCTGTTCAATATCCTCGCGCCCGGCGTGATGAAGGATCACTACACGCTCGGCGCAACGTGGACCCTGGCAAGCAAGTCGGAACTGACGTTCGCGTTCATGTACGCGCCGACGGTCAAGGTCGACGGATCGAATTCGATCCCGGCGCCCTTCGGCGGCGGCAACGCGAACATCAGGATGCGGCAGATCGAATTCGGCGTCGGCTACGGGTGGAAGTTCTGAGCCTCTGACGCAACAAACACATCGGGCCGCGGATGCGGCCCGATGTGTTTTGACGGCTGACGTTTGCTCAACAGCCGCCCTTCGCCTTCTTCTCCTTCTTCAGCACTTCGTCGCAGCCCTTCATCTTCGGGTCCTTCTTGCACTGTTCCATCGTGGGCTTGGTGTCGGCCTTCTTTTCCTGCGCAAGCGCGGGGGTGGCGACGAATGCGGCGGCGATCAAGGCAGCCAGAAGCTTGTACATCGGAGAGACTCCTTCGGTTGGTCGATTGGGCGGTGTACTTTGCGTAAGCGCGCCGGCCCGGTCAAGGGTTGACCGGGCCGGCGTTCGATCTGGATCAAGTGATCGGGATCACGGACGCAGGTGATGGAACCTGCGTTCGACCCATTCAACGCCCGCGAAGGCCGCCAGCGCCATCACGACCAAGCCCAGCACGACCGCGCCGTACGGGATGCCGAACAGTTGCGGCAGCGTCAGCTCGCCGACGCTGTGCGCGTTGGCCCACAGCTCCCACGACGGCAGCGCGATGGCATAGATCGCCAAGCCGACGACGAAGCCCGCCATGTAGATCAGGCCGTCGGCGCTGCCGGTGGCGGTCGCGGTGACCGACGTTCCCGGGCAGAAGCCGCCGAGGATGAAGCCCGCGCCGAGCAGCAGGCCGCCGAACAGTTGCGCGCCGAAGCTGGTCGGCGTCAGGTACACGTAGGACAGGTCGAGCCAGCCGATCGCGGCGAAGAACCACAGCCCGACCGCGGTCGTGACGATCGCGGTGAACATCACCTTCAGCACCGTCATGTCGTGCAGGTAGAACTGCGACGCGAGCTTGCGCGCGCTGGAAAAGCCGGCGCGCTCGAGGAACCAGCCGAAGCCGAAGCCGAGCAGCAGTGCGGTGACGAGGCCCTGCGAATCGGTGATCAGGTCGAAGCCATAAAGGGGCAGGTTCATCGCCACAGCCTCCTCACGAAATATGCCAGCAGATATCCGCCGGCAAAGACCGACAGCATGAACACCCAGCTGCCGGCGTTCAGTTGCGATCCGCCCGTCAGCGCCTGGCCGCTGGTGCAGCCCTTCGCGAGCTTGGCGCCGATCGCCGCGAGCAACCCGCCGCTGAACGCGAAGAAGAGCCGCGTCCGCACCGAGATGCCCGGCCCGCGCTCGACGCGCCACTGCACGCGCCGCGCGAGCCGTGCCGACACCAGTGCGCCGGCAAATGCGCCAATCAGGAGGTACAAGGTCCAGTTGGTCGCCGGCGGATCGGCGAAGTAGCCCTTGAGCGCCGGGTTGGCCGCGGTCCAGTCCGGCGCGATCGCGCCGAATGCCGCGGCCAGCAGCGAGCCGTAGCCGGCGGTGGCACCGAGGCCGCGGCCCATGATCAGGAAGGTCGCCAGCAGCACCAGGCCGAGCCCGAGCCCGGCGAGGTATGGATTCATCAGTCCGCGCCGGCCTGCGACGGGCTCGTGCTCGACGCGCTTGTCAGGCAATACGATAGAAGCGACGCTCATCTTCACTCCTCGAGAGCGATCCGGATGGGACGATGCAGCGCCCATCGTTGGAAGGGGGTGTGATGGGCATCACGCGGCCGGACACGGGGAGGGAACTCGTGGATGCCGCATCACACCGGAGGATCGACATGACTACATTCTTGCCGCGGTCACCTTGAACGAGCCGTCCTTCGCAATCTCGATCTCGGCGTTCAGGAATCCGGCCTTGTAGCCGGCGTCCTTCAGCTTGTGATACGCCATCTCGGCGCGGACGCCCGTCGAGCAGTGCGCGATGATCCGCTTGTCCTTCGGCAGTTCCTTCAGGCGGGCGGACAGTTCCTCGTCCGGGATCAGCAGTGCGCCGTTGATCGTTCCGGCGTTGGCCTCGTCCTGGTTGCGTACGTCGAGGATCAGCACGTCAGCCGGCGTCGCGCGCGCGAGCTGGCTGAACTCTTCGACCGGGATCGATCCAGGGCGCGGCTTCGGCGCATAGGCGACCTTGGCGAGCACGGGCACACCGGATTCAATCGCGTACCCCGCCGATTGCCAGCCGAGCAGACCCCGCTCCATCACCTGCACGTTGTTCTGGCCCGCCTTGATCAGTTGCCGCGCGACAGCGACGGCATCGGCTCCGCCGCGGCCGTCATAGACGATGATCGGCGCGTTGAGCGCGGGATCGGGAAAGGACTTCAGGTTCGCCTTCGCCTGCGCCGCGCTGATGCCGACCGCGCCCTTGATGTGTCCGGCGGCGCTTTCGTCCTGTGAGCGCACGTCGAGAATGACGGCCGGGATGTCCTTGTCGAGATAGGCTTCCTTCACGAACTCGGGCCTGGTGGCGAGATAGTCCCTGGACTGCCATTCCGGCACCCCCTCGTGATACACCTTCGTGTTCTTGTAGCCGAGCGCGATCGCCTTGCGCTGTGACAGCGGACTCATCTGACACGTCACGCCCTGGCAGAAGAACACCAGCAGCGCATTCCTGTCGGCCGGCAGCCGATTGACGACCTTGTCCCACGCCGGATACGGCACATTGATCGCGCCGGGAATCGTGCCCTGCTGGAAGCGCGGCAGCGGGCGCGAGTCGATCAGCGCGAAGTTGCCGGCGCCCTGCTCGACCAGCTTCTTCACGAACGCGTAGTCGACAAGGCTCTCCTTCGCGACCTTGACCGGACCCTTGAAGCGGATCTCGCTCGCCCACTTCTCGCCATTCCTTTCCACGTACGCGATGCGTACCTCGTGGCCCTTGCGCGCGTCGCGCATGGACTCCGGCTTCTTCGCCTCGCCGGCATCGAGGACCTTCAGCGTCTTCTCGTCGAAGCGAACGATTTCCTTGGTGGCGTCGATGCCGAGCTGGATCGATTGCGACTTGAAGGCGACGTTCTCGAAGTAGCCGGCAACCGCGCCCGGCTCGGGCTTGTGGCAGCTGTTGCACACCGCCGGCTGGCTGGGCCTGGCGGCGGGAGCCTGAGCGGCCGCACCGAAGGCGAGCGCCGCGAGTGCCGCGGCGACGAATGCGCTTTTCATCGATACCTCCCGTTTGTGATCGGAGTTCATTGGCCCATCCCGAGCAGCGGCATGAAGGTGCTCGCCTGCCCGGCGTCGACCAGGATCCAGCGCAGCGCGAAACCGCCGATCAGCACCGCCAGTGCCGGCGCAACCGTGCGCGGAATCCGATGCCGCAGCTCGAGCGCCTGCAGCGCGAACGGCAGCACGATCCCCACTCCGACGACCAGGCCCCAGAAGGCCATGGCATACGGTCCGTGCAGCAGCAGCGCGGCGGCGTCCTGGTGAATCGCGGTACTGGAGACAAGCCCGATCAGCAGCAGACCGAGCAGCGCAAGCTCGGTGGCGAGGAAGATCTGGTCGAAGCGCACCAGCGACGCGGCGTTGGCTTGCACCGGCAGCTCGCGCGTCAGCGGCTGCAACAGCGAGGAGAGGGCGCCCCGCATCATTCCCGCGGGCGCCGGCCGTTGCAGCGGCACGGCGACTTCCAGCACGTGCATCAGCGCGCATCCGGCCGACAACCCCGACACCAGGAACAACGGCCCCAGCAATGCCGAATTCCAGAGCGGTCGCGCGACCATCGTGGAGAGCAGGATGCCGGTGTAGATGCCGAGCGCCGCGCCGAGGCCGATGTTCAGCGCCGCGATCAGTCGCAGCCGCGCCGGAACCCCGACCAGCCAGCGCGAGGCCGCGCCGACCTGCCGCACCTTGCGCGCGAGCCATGGCCACGCCTCGTCGAGCCGGATCAGCGCCGACACCGCGAGCACGACATACACGAGGATCAGCACCCATGAGCCCCACGACATCGGCGAAGCGGGCTGGAACGTCAGGTACACCCGCCACACGTACAGCTTGTGTGCGAGATCGAGGAACAGCGCTCCCATGCCGAGGCTGATCAGCACGAACGCCAGGATCGGCGCCTGCACGGCATAGCCGTCGCGCGCGTCGCCGCGCGCGACCTTCAGCATCTGGTAGCCGGCCAGCACCATCATGCCGGCGACCAGGCCGCCGAGGAAGAGGTACACCGGGATCTCCCAGCTCCACACATGCAGGCGCGGGTCGATCAGCGGGTTGTGGCGGGTGGAGGTGATTTCGAGCATCGCCGCACTCTCAGGTCAGGTAGAACACGCGCGGCTTGGTACCGGCCTCGGGCGCGAGCACGTGCCAGCGGCGCGCGCGCAGCAGCGTGGCCACGCTGCTCTTCGGATCGTCAAGGTCGCCGAACTGCATGCAGCGGGTCGGACAGACCGACACGCAGGCCGGATCCTTGCCCGCTTTCACGCGGTGCAGGCAGAACGAGCACTTGTCGATGTAGCCGTCCGGGTGCACGTAGCGAGCGCCATACGGGCACGCCGAGACGCATGCCTTGCAGCCGATGCAGCGGCTGGCCGTCACCTGCACTGTCTGGCCGAGCGGCTCGACGTGGCTGGCGCCGGTCGGGCAGCACGCCACGCAGGGCGGGTTGTCGCAGTGGTTGCAGCGCTCGCTGCGGAACTCCAGCGCGAGCTTCGGGAACTCGCCGCGCACTTCGGTCGTGATCCAGTCGCGCGCATAGCCGACCGGTATGCCGTTCTCTGTCTGGCAAGCGACGACGCAGTCGGCGCAGCCGACGCACTTGCGCGTGTCGATGACCATCGCAAAGCGCGTCATCTCACGCCCCCCTCACAAACGTGACGAAGTTGCTGTGCAGGCTGGTGCCTCCCATCAGCGGGTCGACCTCGTACTTCGTCAGCAACTGCGCGGCGCTTGCGCCCTTCAGATAGGCCCCTTTCAGCAGCGGACTGGTATGGCCGAATCCGTAGACCATGTAGAGGGTGTCGGTCCGGATCCTCTGCGTGGCCTTGATGCGGACCCGATTGCTGACGACGCCGTCCTGGTTCTTCAGACGCACGTAGTCGCCATTGGCGAGCTCGAACCGGCGCGCCGTTTCGGGATGGACCCAGACTTCGTTTTCGCGCATCAGGTCGCCGAGCAGCGGATTGGTCTGCGTGCGGCTGAACGTGTGCATGGGCGCGCGCCCGGTGACAAGTCGAAAGTACCCGGCCGGCGCGGCAGGGTGCCGCACGAATTTCGGCACCGGATCGAAGCCCTTTGCCTTCAACTGCTCCGAGTAGAACTCGACCTTGCCGGACGGCGTGTCGAACGACAGCGTCGCGCCCTCCTCGACGGTGCCGGGCTGCTGCGGACCGAGGATGATCCCCTCGCGCTTGAACTTGTCCCAGTCGTAGCCGGACTTCTCGACGCGCGAGCGCAGGTATTCCTCCAGGTCGGCAAACGGCATGCACTGGCCGATGCCGAGCCGGTTCGCCAGTTGCTTGGCGATCCACCAGCCCGGTTTCTGATCGTGCGGGGACGGCATGACCGGCTGGCGCAGCGCGATCCAGCCGCGCCGGCTCCACGGCGTGAGCAATTCGTCATGCCGCTCGAGAAACGTGCTCTCGGGCAACACGACGTCGGCGTAGCCCGTGATTTCGCTGGGCATCGTATCGATCGCGACCAGCAGGTCGAGCTGGTCTATCGCCTTCAGCGTCTCGGCCGTGTTCGGCAGCGAGTACAAGAGGTTCGTCGAGTAGACGAACCACCCCTTGATGGGATACGGCTTGCCCGTGAGGGTCGCGTCCCGGACGCCGGTCGTCACCGATTCCTCGGCGAACGGGTACCTGTCACGGTTCGGGTTATCGACCAGTGGCCGACCCGACTTCGGATAGGGAGGCAGCGGATAGTCGGCCGCCTCGGCGGCAACCGGCAGATACAGGCCGCCGCGCCGGCCCCAACTGCCGAGCAGGGCGTTCAGAAGCGCGATCGCGCGGCTGCGCTGCGTGTCGTCACCGTACCAGACGGTGCGACGGCCCGGGTGCACCAGCGTAGCGGGCCGGGCATTGGCCATTTCAAGGGCCGTGGCGCGAATGGTCTCGGCCTTGATGTCGGTTTCAGCCTCCGCCCATTGTGGCGTGTACTGCCTGATCTCCTGCACGAACTGCTCGAATCCCTTGCCGTACTTGTCGACGAAGGCCCTGTCGTAGCGGCCCTCGTTCACCAGCACGTTCATCCAGGCGAGCAGCAACGCGAGGTCGGTGCCCGGCCGGATCGGCAGCCAGTATCTGGCCTTGCTCGCAGCAGTCGAGTAGCGCGGATCGACGACGATGATCGGGACGCCGCGCTCGACCGCGCGTGCGAACTCCTGCACCTGCGTGTTGTGCAGGTTTTCTCCCAGGTGCGTGCCGATCAGGACCAGGCAGTTCGTATTCGCGATATCGGTCGGTTCCGGCGATCCGACACCGGCGCCGAAAGTCAACGTGAACCCGACGTCGCGCGGGCCGCGGCACTGGGCGAACGCGGGCTCGGCGAAGTTGATCGCGCCCCAGGACTTCAGGACATGGCGCACGAACTTCGCGCCAATGCCGTGGTTGAACATCGCGAGGGATTCCGGCCCGTGCTGCGCCTTGATGCGATTCATGCGCTCCGCGACGTAGCCGAGGGCCTCGTCCCAGCTTGCTGCTTTCCACTGCTGCTGGCCGCGCTCGCCGCTGCGGATCAATGGCGCCCGAAGCCGATCGGGGTCGTAATAAGTGCCAACCGCGCCGGTGCCACGCGTGCACAAGCGACCCTGGCTCGCGGGATCGAGAGGGTTGCCCTCGAACTTCCACAATCTGCCGTCGCGGATGTGCGCAATGCCGCCGCAGCGCCAGAAACACATTTCGCAGAACGTCGGAATCTGTCGCGCGTCATCCGGCGCCGGCGCGTTGGCCGCATGCGAGAGTGGCGTCAGTCGAGTCGCGGCCGCTGCAGCGCCGAACGTCGCGGTGGTGATCTTCAGAAAGCGGCGCCGGCTAAGCGCCGAGGGTGCAACGGCGGAAAGAGGGGGCATGAGAAAGAACGAACGCCAAACATCGATGCCATTCCACAGCGGGGACAGCGTTCGTTGTTGCCCCGCATCAACCGCCTCGGTTCGCCTGCGGGCTTATGCGAGCGAGATCACACAGCGTGGTCCAACGTGACGCCGGTCACCGCGTCGGGTTGCGCGCGGCATCGCCCTTGTCCACCCGCCACGCGCGTGTTCACGCACCCGTGCGACTGCCTCAGCGCCGGGCGATCTGGAATGAGATTCCTGCCGAGGGGCCTCGTTGGCTCGGCCTCAGGCAGCTATGCAGGCCGCGCTCTTCTTTCGCTCACCGCTTCGCTGTCGAATCTGTTCTTGTCTCCCCGGGCATGCGGCCTGACGGGGGACTCATCGAGAAGGGCGGCCGTGCATCAACCATAAGTGACCACTGGCTTACCTCATAGACCCTATCGCGCTGCGATCAGTCAAATGGCGTTCGGCTCTCTCCGCGAGCCATCGGTCGCGTCGATTGGGCGCGTGGCGCGGCCGCCGGCCGCGTGATAATGGCGTGCATGAAGCCTCGGGCCGAGTTGCTGGTTGCCTTGCTTGCTTGTGCCGGGGCCACGGCCCAGGAACGGCGCAACTGGTTCAACGATCCGTTCGAGCGCAAGTCGGACCCGCGCGTCGAGTACGTGGGCGACGAACTGCTGATCGGCGCGAGCACAAAGGCGCCGTACCAGACTGCCGCCAGCCCATGACAGCGATGCAGACCGCGACTCACGCCACCGCGACCCTCGCGCGGCGCACGCTTCGACCGACGAGTGTCGGGTTGACCGAGCGTGAACTGGCGATCGTGCGTCCGCTCGATACGCCGGCAAAGATCCAGACCTTCCTCAATCGCATTCCGATCAATCACGAGCACGATGGCGAAACCGTGCTGTCGGTGCGCGAGGTGCTGCGGCAACGACGGGCGCACTGCATCGAGGGCGCCTTCGTTGCCTCGTTTGCGCTGTGGCTGCACGGCGAACCCCCGCTGGTGATGCATCTGGACTGCGATCTGTCCGACTACCCGCACGTGATCACCATCTACCGCCGCAACGGGCACTGGGGGGCGATCTCGAAGACCAACGGCTCGCGGCTGCGCTTCCGCGACCCCGTCTACCGCACGCTGCGCGAACTGGCGCTGTCCTACTTCCATGAGTACACGAACCGGCGCGGCGAGAAGACGCTGCGCAGCTACACCGCCGCGTTCGACATGCGGCGACTGGATCCGGCGCTGTGGGTCACCAAGCCGGATTCATGCTGGGAAGCACACGACCGGCTCGAGGCACTGCGCCACTATCCGCTGCTGTCATCGCGGCTGATCCGCCAGCTCGCGCGCTCCGATCCGTTCGAGCGCCGGGTCGGAAAGTTCGAGCAGTACCCGGCGCCCAAAAAGCCGGCACGGCGGCGCTGATGACCCGAATTCGTATGCTTGGCCCTAGGACATTCGGGGCCGGGGCGCTGGTGTCGCGACCCGCGCACGCGCAGCCAGCAACGACACGAGAACCGTCGCGTAGAACAGCACCTGCATCGCGCTCGGCCGTGCCTCATAGCCGACGAGCGCGTGCAGCAGCGTGCCGAATACGGAGTTCATCGGCAGCCACTTCGATGTATCCCACACCGTGGCAATCAGCGCCGGCAGCACATCGGCCTGGATCAGTTGCTGCGCCAGTTGCGCGGCCAGCGAGGCGGCGAGGAACACGATCAGCACGCCCGTGACGTTGAACAGCGTGCGCAGCGGCACGCGCCGAAAGCCCTTGTAGATCAGTACGCCAAGCGCAACGCCGCCGAGGGCGCCGAGCGCGCCGCTGGCGGCCACGCCGGCGGCGCTCGAGTCTCCGCCCGACATCATCCCGAACAGGAACAGCACCGTCTCGGCGCCCTCGCGCAGCACGGCGAGCGCCACCGCCGCGAATGCCGCCGACAGTGCGGCCGTACCGCGCAGAACACGGTCCCCGAGCGCGCGCGCATCGGCCGCGAGGTCAGCTCCGTGACGCGCCATCCACACCACGTGCCAGGCGAGCATCGCCACCGCGGCGGCAAGGATCGACGCGTTCAACACTTCCTGGCCCATGCCGTCGAACGTGCCTGCGATCCTGCTCATGGCCAGGGCGAGCCCGACCGAGCCGGCCACTCCCGCAGCGATCCCGGCGCCGATCCAGCGCCGTGCCGCCGGCAGCGCCGAGGTGGCCGCCGCGATGATGCCGACCAGCAGCGCGGCCTCGAGCGTTTCCCGGAACACGATCAACGCCGCGCCCAGCATGGCCTTACTCCGCGATCACGGCGCCTTGCGCCGTCTTCTCGTGATATTCGCCTACGAACGGATAACGCCCCGGTGCCAGCGGTCCGATATAGATCGTCACAGACTTGCCCGGCGGCACGACCTTCTCCCGGTTGAGCGCAGGGCTTTCGAACTCCTCCGCGCTCGCGTCGCGATTCGTGATCACGAGCTTGATCTTGCGGTTCGCCGGCACGCGCAGTTCCGAGGGCTGGAACTTGTGGTCCTGGATCGTCAGCGCAAGTTCGTCTTCGGCGAGCGCCGCCGAAGCACTCAGTGCGACAGCGGCCGCGGCCACCCAACGCACAAGGGGATGCAGAGCCATCGCATTCTCTCCGTTTAACGAATGATAATCATTCTCAAATAAGAATACAAGCCAACTCGATCCCGCGCAAGCGTTCGCGATCACTCGTCAAGAAAGCGCGGGTGCGGCTGCAGCTGCAGCGGGCCGGCGTTGATCGACACGAAGTGCCGGGCTCGCGACGGCCTGTCGCACAGCGCGCGCACGCGCCCCTGCAGGCGGTGGAATTGCGCCCCCTGCCGCTCATGCTGGCGCAGGTGCTCGAGCCAGCTTTCGACCTGGAATGCTTCGACCGCGAGGCTGCGGTTGCGGATATCGAAACTGCACTCCCAGGCGAACGCGCCGTCGCGCCGGCGCAGCCGCCCGATTTCGCGCATCTCTGCGATGAATTCGTCGCGCGCGTCGGGCCGCACGTGGTACTCGATCGTGATCATTACCGGGCCGGCGTCGTTGGGCACGTCGTCGGCGAAATGCGGCGAAGGTGCCTCGCCGGTTTCGCCGCTGTCGCCCGTCTCGGCCATGCCGATGCAGGCGCGCGCGAACCACGGCGTGGCAACGAGAAGGAGCGCCGCGGCCGCCGCCAGCGCCGCAGCCACCGAGACGCCCGAAGCGATCGTGCCCCACGCCGCGCCGCCGGCCGCGATCGCACCGTTCAACGTCATGAAATAGACCGCCAGCGCGCGGGCACGCACCCACGCCGGTGCGACGTGCTGCACGGCACTTTGCAGCGCCGACAACGTCGTCAGCCAGGCCGCGCCTGCCAGCGGCATCGCGACCAGCATCCAGACGAACTGACGCGTCAGCGCCGGCACGGCGAGCGCGACCGCGAACAGCACCGCCGACAGCGCGATCAGCCGGTCATGCGTGAACCGGCTGCGCAGACGCGGCAGCGCGAGCGCGGTGCCGACCGCGCCCAGCCCGATCGCCGTCAGCAGAAACGCATAGCCATTGGCGCTGCTGAGCGTCGACTGCTTCGCGACCACCGGCAGCAGCGAGAACACCGCCGCCGCCGGCGCCGAGAACACCGCACACCGCACGAGCAGCGCGCGCAGCGCCGGCTCCTCGAGCGTGTAGCGCACGCCGGCGCGGATCGCGGCCGCGAAGCCTTCCGGCGGCAGCCGCGGAGTCGGCCGTTCGCGCCGCCAGCGCAGCAGCACCACCAGCACGCCGGCGAAGGAAAGTGCATTGAGCGCGAACGCCACCGACGGATGCGCGACCGAAAGGATCAGCCCGCCGAGCGCGGGACCGATCGAACGCGAGAGGTTGAAGGAGATCGATCCGAGCGCGACCGCTGATACCAGTTGCGCGCGCGGCACGATGTCCGCCACCGTCGCGCCCCACGCGGGAATCGTCAGTGCCCATTGCGCGCCGAGCAGGAAGGTGAGCAGCAGCAGCGTGGGCGCGTTCAGCGCGCCGAGCGCGGTGGTCAGCGCGAGCAGCCCCGCGATCACCGCGCCGGCCAGTTGCGTGCCGATCAGGATCGCGCGCCGGTCGACGATATCGGCGAGCGCGCCGGCCGCCAGCGCGAGCAGGAACGATGGCGCGGTGGTCGCCACCTGCACCAGCGCCACCATCAGCGGCGACGTGGTGAGGTTGGTCATCTCCCAGCCGGCCGCGACGTTCTGCAGCCAGGTGCCGATGTTGGAGCCGAGGCTGGCGATCCACAGAGCGCGGAACAGCGGCGCGGCCAGCGGCGCCCACGCGCCGCCGGGCAGGCGGATGGTGGCGGGCGATGCGCGCGGCGACACGGACACTCCGGAGACGGCATGAACGCGGGACGGAACTTACCGGACCCGCGACGCCGCGATGGTACCTGCCTTGACAATTATTGCCTAGGCAGGAAAATGCGCACCGTCTGTTCTTCCGCCGCCTGCCGCCGTTGTCAGTCCGCACCGTACCCGCCACGCGCCGCGCCGCGCGCCACTACCGCGGCGACCGTTACCGCATCGAGGATTCGGTCGGCTACCTGATGAAGCTCGCGCTATCGGCGCTGCGGCGGCGGCTCGACCGCCAGACGACGCAGCACGACCTGACCGGCGTGCAGATGCTGCCGCTGTTCCTCATCGGGCGCGGCGTATGCAGCACCGCCGCCGAGCTGGCGCGGTTGAACGACATCGATGCCGGAGCCACGACCCGCATGCTGGACCGCCTGGAGGCGAAAGGACTGCTGAAGCGCGCGCGCAGCGCCGACGACCGGCGCGTGGTGCAGCTCGAGCTGACCGCTGCCGGCCGCACGCTGGCCGACGAGATCCCGTACGCGATCGCCGACACGCTGAACGAGGCGCTGCGCGATTTCAGCGCGGCCGAGGTCGACACGCTGCGCGGCATGCTCCGTCGCATCGTCGCCAACGCGGAGGCGGCCGGATGAACCGCCGGGCGCTGGCATGGTTCCTCGCGCTGCTGCTGGCGGGTTGCGCGAGCTTCGACGGCATCGCGCCGCGTGTCGCGCAACGCACGCCGGCGCAACTCGGAGCGGCGGAGACGCCGGCCGCCTGGCCGCGCGACGACTGGTGGACGCAGTTCGGCGATTCCGCGCTCGACGCGCTCGAGGTGCGTGCGCTGGCCGGCAATCCGCAACTGGACGCGGCGCGGGCACGGCTCACTCGCGCGCAGGCTGCGGTCGCCGGCGCGCGCGCCGCGCTCGCCCCGCGCGTCGACGCGCAGGCGCAGTCGACCTGGCAGCGCTTCAACGAGAACTACCTCTATCCGCCGCCGCTGGCGGGCAGCAACGAGACCAGCAACACGCTGCAGCTGTCCGGCCGCTGGGAGCTCGATTTCTTCGGCCGCAATCGCGCGGCGCTGCGCGCCGCGCTGTCGAACGAGCAGACCGCCGCGGCCGAGGAACAGGCCGCGCGCGTGCTGATCGCAGCAATGG
>JAKORH010000121.1 GCA_029777935.1 Pseudomonadota bacterium | reverse complement strand
TACCTTCCGCAGCACCCGCCTCGAGTTCACCGACTTCCTGGACTCGTTGAAAGGCGACGCATGACCGCCCACCACGAACACCGACCGCCGCACGATCGGCAACTCGAGGATGCGCTGTTCAGCACGAGACGCGCGCTGTCGGCCTTGAAGGCGATCGACGTGGCAACCCTGCCGGCCGCCGAGCACGAGCGGCTGTCGCGCGTCGCTGGCGTCGCCGCGCAGCTCAACCCGAAAGGACCGACCGCATGATCGAACTTGACCCGCACCGACCCGCGCACGCCAGCCAGCTCGAGGACGCGCTATACGCCACGAGGCGCGCTCTCAGCGCCTTGCGCGCCGTCGATACCACCTTGCTGCCGCACGTGGAGCACGAACGCTTGTCGCGCCTTGCAGCGACCTTGTGCGACGTGGCCGAGGAACTGGCGCGGGAGTCCCGGACATGACGCACAAGGCTTCTGGCGGCTGGCTGCGGCGCTACCGCCGACGAATCGTCAAGCGGCTACTAGCGAAGGGGCGGCGATGATCGCGGCGCTGCGAGGCTTACAACGCGTTTCGCGGGTCCTCCTGGGCTTCCGGCCATGCGGGACATGCGCGCCCCTTGAATCCTGGATGCATGAGGTAAAAAAACCATGTCCATGTCCGCCCCCCTGATCGTTTCCGCTGCCGAGCTCGGCAGCATTCTCGCGCTGACGGATCGGCATGTCCGACGATTGCGCAAAGATGGAATTTTCCCCGGCAGCGGTGCGCAGTACGACCTGCGCGCATGCGTGCCGGCCTACGTTCGGCTGCTGCGCGAAGGCGCGCCGGGCTCAACCCTGGCCGACGAAAAGCTCGGCCTGGTGCGCGCCAAGCGTCGCCAGCTCGAGCTCGCGAACGAGCATCGCGCCGGGATACTGATTCACGCCGATCTCGTCGAGGAAACGCTGCTGGCGCAGGCCGCCTTCATCGCGAGGTCGCACGACGCTGCTGCCGGCCGGCTCGCGCCCGGGATGATCGGGCTGACAGACCCCGCCGTCGCGCGTGCCAAGATCCTGGCCGAAATGCGCGAGATCCGGGAAGGCATCGCGCAGTTCAGCATCCGGCAGGCCGATGCTCTCGATCGCATGGCCCAAGAGGCCGAGCGCAAAGCGAAGGCCGGCAAATCGCGAGGTGCGGCATGACGATCGGCGAACTCGAGGACTGGTTCAACGCCGAGTATGAGCGACTCTACCGGCTGCATATCGCCGACGACCTCGAACTGCTGTCGAAGCTCGGCGCGTGCCAGTCGGCGGACGTCATCGAAACGCTGCTCGCCGAACGCATCCGCCGCATCAAGGTCGATCTGCACCGGTTCGCGCTCACCGTCGGGAAGCCGCCTGCGTGACCGATCCCGCTGATCCCGCTGAAGTCGGTCGCGCCGTGCTCGCGGCGCTGGCTGGCGGCCGAGCGCTGGCGATCGAGCGTGCGCGGGAACGCAGCGCGCTGCTGGCGAAGCTGGTCGCTGCGGCCGCATGTCGAGACTGCGCGGCCGGCAAGCCTTCTCGCGGGCGTGCGGGTCGAGTAGCGCGGCTACTGCGCGGTCTCGCGTCTGAACGTCATGTGAAAAGAATTCTGGACGCGCAGTCCAGCGCGTCCGATTCGTTGCGGTTCAATCGAGACAAGTTCAACGGCATGGAATCACGATGAGCACGAAAGTTCTGCACGAGCGGTCCCGCAGTCTCGAAATTCTCGCACTCGGCGCACGCCACGGATTCGAGGAACTGGCCACGCAGTCGATTGCGGCCGGTGAGTCGCCCGGCCAGTTCCGCACGAAACTGATGGGCCGCCTGCTGATGCAAAAGCTCGGCGGCACATTCTCCTTCGCACGTCTCGTCGATAGCCTCGCGCTGGGGCGTCTGGACGGTATCGAACGCGAGACGCTCGAGGACGCTGCAAGGAAGGCCGGGCAGCCATTCGACGCGCAGCGCGTCGTGCTGCCGTGGTCGCTCTTCTCGCGCGACCTGACCGCGTTCACCGCGTCCGCTGGCGGATACCTCATCAACACCGATGTCGGCGACGCGATCGACACGCTGCGGCCGTGGAGCGTGACGGCACGCGCCGGAATCACGGCTCTCGAAAATCTGACTGGCGACCTGACGCTGCCGCGCACGACCGCCAAGGCGACGCCGTACTGGCTTGCCACCGAAGGCACGGGCGCGACTGCGAGTCAGCCGACGCTCGGCTCGATCGCTTTTCGGCCGAAAACCGCCGCGGGCCTCGTGACGTTCAGCCGCCAGCTCAACAAACAAGCTGACGTGGAAAGCTACGTCCGCCGCGAATTGTTGCGCACGGTCGGCACCGCCGTCGACCAAGCCGTGCTCACCGGCACGGGCGCATCCGGTCAGCCGACCGGATTACTGAATACACCGGGCCTCGCCACGCAGTCGGGCACGGCGCTCGGCCAGGCGGGCGTCGTGAACATGAAACAGCAAGCGGCCAGCGCGAACGCCGCCGATGCGTCGATCGCGTTCATCGGCACGCCGGAGGTGCGCGAACTGCTCGAAACGCGCGAGCGCGCGACCGGCTCCGGCTTTGTCTGGGACGATGATCGCGTCGCATCGCGGCCGGCCTACGTCTCGACCGACGTGCCGAGCGCCACGCTGATTGCGGGCGATTGGTCCGACGTGATCCTGGGCTTGTGGGGCGCAGGCTTCGTGTTCGAAGTGAACCCCTACGACCCGACCGGCTTCAAGGTCGGCACCATTCAGGCGCGCGTACTCGTCAGCCTCGACGTAGCCATCGCGCACCCGAGCGCCTTCTGCGTCGCGAGCTCAATCACATGAGCAACGTTGCGAAGTTCGAACGCGCCCCCGTGTACCGCTGCCCGGAACCGCCGAAGGTGCGCATCCTCGTGCTGCGGCCGTTCTACTGGCGCGAAGAGCTTCTGCAGGACGGCGTGCGCACGCCATTGTCGCCGTCGCGCGTGGTGCAGCCAGGCGAGACGCTCGACGCCTACGAACCGGATGCACTCTCGCTCATCGCCGCGAAGCGTGCGGAGCGCTGCACATGATGCGCATCGTTTACGTGCGGCTGCGAAATCGCACTGTTGCGGTCAAGCCGCGACCGCCGCGCCCATGAACTTTCACCGCGCAAGCGGGCGGGATCAGCCGGTCAGTGCCCGCGACACGCAAAACCCCGGCAGCGCGCGAACGTTCCACACTTCATGCGCGTGGCGCGCGCCGTTGAAGCGACGAGACAGCATCGGCGGACATGTCCCGTGACGCCGCTCGACCCGCACTTGATCATCGAGCGCGGAGCACGCGGCTTTTCTCTCGAGGTGCGCGCATCGAATCCTTGCGGGCCTACCGCGCCGCCATGCAACG
>JAKORH010000120.1 GCA_029777935.1 Pseudomonadota bacterium | reverse complement strand
GTGCCGCTCGCGCGCGAGGAACACCGATTCCCCGGGCGCCGCGCTGTCCCAGCCGGCCACGCGCAGCAGCTCGGCGCGCAGGCCGGCGATGCCGGCGCCGGTCAGCGCCGACAGGTAGACGCAGTCGTCGTCGACACGCGGCGCGGCGCCGGCCAGATCGATCTTGTTGATCACGGTGAGCAGCGGCACGTGCGCGCCGATGCGCGCGCGTACGCGCGCCAGCACGTCGGCGTCGCTCGCGGGCTGCGTCGCATCGACCAGATGCAGCACGACGTCGGCGCGCTCGACTTCCGCCAGCGTGCGCTCGATGCCGATCCGTTCGACTTCGTCGGTCGTGTCGCGCACACCGGCGGTGTCGATCATGTGCAGCGGAATGCCGCTTGCCTCGATCGTCTGCCGGATGCGGTCGCGCGTGGTGCCGGGCACCGCGGTCACGATCGCGACCTCCTCGCCGGCGAGCGCGTTCAGCAGGCTCGACTTGCCGACGTTGGGCGCACCGACCAGCACCACGGCGAGCCCGGCGCGCAGCAATGCGCCCTGGCGCGAGCGGCGCAGCAGTTCGTCGAGCTGCGCGCGAATGTCGGCCAGGCGCTCGCGCGCATTCGACGCCTCGAGGAAATCGATCTCCTCGTCGGGGAAATCGAGCGTGGCCTCGACCAGCGTGCGCAGTTCGATCAGCGCCTCGACGAGCGCATGCACGCGGCGCGAGAACTCACCGGCAAGCGACCGGCTCGCCGAGCGCGCGGCCGCCGCCGTCGAGGCGTCGATTAGGTCGGCGACCGCCTCGGCCTGCGCCAGATCGAGCCGATCGTTCAGGAAGGCGCGCCGCGTGAACTCGCCGGGTTCGGCCACGCGCAGTCCGATCGCGCGCCCCGCCTCGAGGCAGCGCGCGAGCAGCAGTTGCATCACGACCGGACCGCCGTGGCCGTGCAGTTCGAGCACGGTTTCCCCAGTGTACGAATGCGGTGCCGGAAACAGCAGTGCGATGCCTTCGTCGATCGGATCGCCGCGCGCGTCGACAAAGCGCGCCAGCGTCGCGTGGCGTGGCACCAGCCGCGTGGCGCGCTCGCTGCCAAGCACAGCATCGACAAGCGGCGCCAGGTCGGCGCCCGAGGCGCGCACGATGCCGATGCCGCCGCGCCCCGGCGGCGTGGCGATCGCAACGATGGGGTCGCGGTCCGAAGTCATCGCTGAAACCTAACACAGCGCTGCGTACACTTCCCCGGATGCCGCCCGAAGATCCGCTGCTGCGCATCGCGCGCCCGCTGGCGAGCGTGCTGATCGCGGTCGTGATCTCGCTGGCAATCGCGGCGCTGATCGGTGGCGCACTGCCGCTCGACTACGCCGGCCGCGCGTGGGTCTACACGGGGCTGATGTGCTACGTGGTGGCCGGCGCGGTCGTCGTGTTCCGTCTCGCCGCCGGCGGCGAAACGCAGCCGCTGACGCCAGGGCGGATCGTCTCGTGGACGCTGTCGCTGTGGGCGTGGCCCGCCTTGCTGCTGGCGCGGCGATAGCGGTGCTGAGCGCCGCTTCCGGTGCGCAACCGGCGGCGACCGAGCAGCGTACGGCCGAGCACTGGCGCGACTGCGGCTCGGCGGTCATCGTGAAGTGCGCTCCGCCGGCCGTGACGGCAAACGACCCGCCGCAAAGGTCGCTCGACCACGCGCGCGGCGACCTCGATGCGCGCCGCCGCGGCGAACCGCAGTGGCTCGACGAGATCGTGATCGAAGGCCGGCGCGTGCAGCAGCCAACGCTGCGCGAAGTGCTCGAGCGCGACCTTCCGCCGCCGATGTCCGGACCCGTGCGCTACGAAACCTGGCACAACACGGACGGCTCGGCCTGCGTGCGCGTGCTGCCGTACGGCTACGTCGAGTGCTCGAAGGGCGGCAGCGCCCGCGCTGCTTTCCCGTTCAGCCGCTGACACGCTCAGCCGACCGGCTTGGCCTTGGCGATCTGCTTGGTCACGTACCACTGCTGCAGGATCGACAGCACGTTGTTGACGACCCAGTACAGCACCAGCCCGGCGGGAAACAGGAAGAACATCACGCCGAAGATGAACGGCATGATCGCCATCACCTTGGCCTGCACCGGATCGGGCGGCTTCGGGTTCAGCTTGTACTGTACCCACATGCTCGCCATCATCACCACCGGCAGGATGAACCACGGGTCGGGCGTGGCCAGATCCTTGACCCACAGGATCCACGGCGCGTTGCGCATCTCCACACTCGCCAGCAGCACCCAGTACAGGGCGATGAACACGGGGATCTGCACCACGATCGGCAGGCAGCCGCCGAGCGGGTTGATCTTCTCCGTCTTGTACATCTCCATCATCGCCAGGTTCAGCTTCTGCTTGTCGTCGCCGTACTGCTCGCGCAGCTTCATCAGGCGCGGCGTGACCTCCTTCATCTTCGCCATCGACTTGTAGCTGGCGGCCGACAGCGGGTAGAAGGCGCCCTTCACGACGACGGTGAGCAGGATGATCGCCCAGCCCCAGTTGCCGACCAGGCCGTGGAAGAACTCGAGCAGCCAGAACAGCGGCTTGGCGATGACGGTGAGCCAGCCGTAATCGACCACCAGGTCGAGCCCCGGCGCGAGCGTCTTCAGCGCGTTCTGGTCCTGCGGTCCGACGTACAGCGTGTCCTGCGAACTCGCGCTGGCTCCCGGCGCGATTGCCGCGAACGGCACCAGCATGCCGATCGCGTAGAGGTTCTTGTCGACCTCGCGCGCGTAGAACTCGCGGGCCGCGCCGGCCGGCGGTACCCACGCCGACACGAAGTAGTGCTGGATCATCGCGACCCAGCCGTCCTTCGCTGCCTTCGGCAGCGTCTGCTTGTTCTTCTCGATGTCCGAGAACTCGATCTTGTGGAACTTGTCGGCGTCCGTGTAGACGGCGGGGCCGGTGAAGGTCGAATACGGCCCCGACTCGCCCTCGGGCTTGTTGCCGTCGCGAAGCAACTGCAGGTACAGCGACGGCGCCACCGGCTGCGCGCCCGCGTTGACGATCTCGTGTCTGACGCCGATGTCGTAGCGGCCGCGCCGGAACGTGTAGGTCTTGACGAGCTTGACTCCGCCCGCCTCGGCAGCGAACTTCACCTCGAGCGCATCCTGGCCCGGCGCCAGCGCGCGCGGCCCATCGAGCAGCGTGAACGGAGTGCGGTGATTCGGTAGCGCCTCGCCCGGCGTGCCGACCAGGCCGGTCTGCGCGGTGTAGACGCGCTGGCCGCTCACGTCGTCGAGCAGCACCACGTCGGCCTCGCGGTCCTGCTTTCTGCCGGTGACGAGCGACATCAACCCTTCCGCCTTCCAGTCGGGCGCGACCTTCTGCTTGCGCAGTTCGAGGTGCTTCAGCACCGCGCCCTCCGGATCGATATCGGCGATGACCATGTCGGTCTCGATCCGCACCGGCTTCGCGGCGACGGCCGGCGCGCCGGGCGACGGCGGCGCGGCGACCGCGCCGGGTTGCGCGGCCGGTGCGGGTACCGAGCTCGGTGCGGCCGGTTGCACGCCGGCTTCTGGCGCGCCCTTCGCCGCCTGCGTCTGCGGCGGCGGCCCGCCGAACATCGACGGCCGGCCCTCGTAGCGCTGCCAGTTGTCGTACAGGAACAGCAGCGACATCCCGAAGATGATCCACAGGATCGTGCGCTGGATATCCATTCCGTCTTTCATCGCAGTGGTCTCAACTCTTGTTCTCGGCGTGGCACCAGCAACGCCAGCGGAAGCTCTCGGGCACCGGATCGACGCCGCCGCGGCCGCGCGGGTGGCACCGCGCCAGCCGCGCGATCGTCATCCAGCCGCCGCGCAACGCACCGTGGCGTTCGATCGCCTCGCGCGCGTAGTCGGAGCAGGTAGGCCAGAAGCGGCAGCTGCCGCCGACCCACGGCGACAGCAGATACTGGTAGGCACGGATCGCGGCGATCAGCGCGTGCTTCATGACTGCGCCTCGAGATGACGGATCAGCCGCAGCAGCAGCGCATCGGCATCGTCGCGCAGCGCGCGCTTGAATGCCGCCAGAGGCAATTCGCGCGGCGACGGAAACGCGCTCTTCAGCCGCAGCCCGAGGTCGACCTGCAGCGCACCGGCCGCGGCCTTCAGCGCCGGCAGCGCGTGTCGCGCCGCTTCACGCAGGATCCGTTTCACGAGGTTTCTTTGCACCGCCTTGCGCGCCATGCGCTTGCCGGCCGTGATGCCGATGCGCACGCGCGCGCCCCCTTCGACATCCGCCGCGACCATGCGTGCCGTCAGTCCGACCCAGCGCGCCGACGTTCGATAGGGCGCGGCCCGCAGCTCTTCGAAGTCGCGCGCGGCGGCGAGGCGCGCCGCGCGCGGCAGGCCGAGCGGGCGTGCCCCGGACGTGAGCCGCTCCCCCTCAGGCCGCCAGCCGCTTGCGGCCGCGGGCGCGGCGCGCCCGCAATACCGCGCGGCCGCCGCGGGATTTCATCCGCACCAGAAAGCCGTGCGTGCGCTTGCGCTTGACGACCGAAGGTTGGAACGTGCGTTTGGTAGCCATGGTGATTCCTCAGTTGCCGCGCAGGCGCGCGGCGGACGTGACGGCAAGCAGGATCGGCTCGCGCAGCGGTCGCCGGGGATCGGTTGGCGTGGCCTGCAGCGCCGCAAAAGCCCGTCATTAGACGCGAGATCGCGCGCCAGCGTCAAACCGGGTCAACGCGACGAGCAATCCACAGCGCACTGTGGACAGCTGCCCCGGTTATCCACGCCCGATGCGCAAGTTATCCACAGGCTTTGCACCGAGAAAATATTGTCGGCGCTGCCGGGCCTGCGATCGCTGCAGTTGTCAGTGCTCGCTGTCTCGAAAGTCGGTACGAACCAATGGCTCGTTGGCGCTGTCCCGGAGGGCAGGTGCCGCAGCCGCGGTGGTTGGCACCAGCAGTGGCGGCTAAAATTCGACTTCCGCTGCGAATCGGCTCGGCCCGAACTGGATTCATTCAGGCGAGCAGGGTCCGGACGCGGAGCAAAGCAGTCAGGCGGCATGCGGATGCCGCCAGAAGAACGAAAAGGCGGCTCCAGAAAACTTCTGTTGCCCGGACTGTCAGGTCTTTCCGGGCATACCTGGTCGAGGCGAGGGCACAACTCGATGGTCCCCATTTGGCAAGACTGCTCGCGCTTGCTCGAGCGCGAACTGACTCCGCAGCAGTATTCCGCCTGGATCAAGCCGTTGCGGCCGATTGATTACGACGCGACCAGCGGCCGGCTGCGCATCCGCGCACCGAACCGTCTGAAGCTCGATGCGATCCGCGCGCAGTTTGCCTCCCGCATTCAGGCGGTGGCGGCCGACGTCACGCAGCGCCCGGTCGACATCGTGTTCGAGGTCGACGCCAGCAACGACGCTGCGGCGCGCGCCGACACGGCCGCCGACGGCGCCGAGGCGCCGCTCGTACTGCCCGAGGAGCGTGCGGCCGCGAGCGAGCAGTCCGAACGCGCGCGGCTGAACCCGCAGCTCACCTTCGACACCTTCGTCACCGGCCGCGCCAACCAGCTCGCGCGCGCGGCCGCGATGCAGGTGGCCGAGAATCCCGGCAGCTCGTACAACCCGCTGTTCCTGTACGGCGGCGTAGGGCTGGGCAAGACGCACCTGGTGCATGCGGTCGGCAATGCGCTGCTCGCGCGCAAGCCGGCGGCGCGCGTGCGCTACATCCACGCCGAGCAGTACGTCAGCGACGTGGTGCGTGCCTACCAGCGCAAGGCATTCGACGACTTCAAGCGCTACTACCATTCGCTCGACCTGCTGCTGATCGACGACATCCAGTTCTTCTCCGGCAAGAACCGCACGCAGGAGGAGTTCTTCTACGCGTTCGAGGCGCTGGTCGCCGGCCGCAAGCAGATCATCATCACCTCGGACACCTATCCGAAGGAGCTGAAGGAATTCGAGGACCGGCTGGTGTCGCGCTTCGCCTCCGGCCTGACGGTCGCGATCGAGCCGCCCGAGCTCGAGATGCGCGTCGCGATCCTGCTGAAGAAGGCCGAAAGCCTCGGCCAGTCGCTGCAGGAGGACGTGGCGTTCTTCATCGCCAAGAACCTGCGCAGCAACGTACGCGAACTGGAGGGTGCGCTCGCCACCATCCGGGCGTTTGCATCGTTCCATGACCGCCCGATCACGGTCGAGCTGGCGCGCGAGGCGCTGCGCGACGTGCTCGGCGCATCGACCGGACAGATCACGGTCGAACTGATCCAGAAGACGGTGGCCGACTACTACAAGATGAAGGTCTCCGACATGTACAGCAAGCGGCGGCCCTCCTCGATCGCGCTGCCGCGCCAGATCGCGATGTACCTGGCGAAGGAGATGACGCAGAAGAGTCTGCCCGAGATCGGCGAACTGTTCGGCGGCCGCGACCACACCACGGTGCTGCACGCGGTACGCAAGATCGCGCTGCAACGGTCGTCGGACACCGAGATGAACCACGCGCTGCACGTGCTCGAGCAGACGCTGAAGGGCTGACGCGCGCCTGTGGACAGCGGCTGGATCGGCTGTGGATGGCTGTGGACAGCGCACACCGGTCGCAGCCGCCGCGCAAGGTTGTCCCGTTCCATCCACAATCTGTCCTGCGCGGCGCGCTGCGCTTGTCCACAGCATCTGCGATGATCCAAGTTGTCGCCGCGGAACGGCTTTCGCGGGTTGTCCCCGGACGGGGCGACGCCTTATTAGTTAGTCCTATGAAGAGGAAGTACAAATGCAGCTTGTAAAAGCCACGCGCGACGCGTTGCTCAAGCCTCTGCAGGTGGTCAGCGGAATCGTCGAGCGGCGCCAGACGCTGCCGATCCTGGCCAACGTCCTCGTGCGCAAGGACGGCGAGCGCGTGACGTTCACCGCGACCGATCTCGAGATCCAGATCCAGACCGAGGCTGCGATCGGCGCCGGCAAGGACAATGGCGCGACCACCGTGTCGGCACGCAAGCTGGTGGATATCCTGCGTGCGCTGCCCGAGGCCGACGTGCAGCTCGCGCTGTCGGCCCGCAAGCTCGCCGTGCAGTCGGGACGCAGCCGCTTCAACCTGCAGACGCTGCCGGCGGAGGAGTTTCCGACCGTGGCGCAGGCCGAGTTCGGCGCCGACTTCACGCTGCCCGCGACGACGCTGAAGTACCTGCTGTCGATGGTGCACTTCGCGATGGCGGCGCAGGACATCCGCTACTACCTGAACGGCATGCTGCTGGTGGTCGACGGCGATCTGGTGCGTGCGGTGGCCACCGACGGCCATCGGCTGGCGTTGTGCGACGTGCACAAGGAAGGCGAGGCCACGCGCAAGATCGAGGCCATCATCCCGCGCAAGACGATCCTGGAACTGGCCCGGCTGCTGCCCGACACCGAGGTGCCCGTGCGCGTGCAGATGGCCGCGAGCCAGGTCAAGTTCACGTTCGATTCGATCGAACTGGTGTCGAAGCTCGTCGAGGGCAAGTTCCCCGACTATGCCAAGGTGATTCCGACCGGCAACACGCGCATCTTCCGCCTGCGGCGCGACGAGTTGATGGCCGCGCTGTCGCGCGCGGCCATCCTCACCACCGACAAGTTCAAGGGCGTGCGCTGCGTGCTCGCGCCGGGAATTCTGAAGATCACGTCGACCAACGCCGACCAGGAAGACGCGCTGGAGGAAATGGAGATCGGCTACGACGGCGAGGGGCTCGACATCGGGTTCAACGTCAACTATCTGCTCGACGTGCTGTCGAATTTGAAGAACGAGGAAGTCAAGTTCGCGCTCGGCGATGCGCTCGGCAGCGCGCTCATCACGATGCCGGAGTCCGACAAGTTCAAGTACGTCGTGATGCCGATGCGAATCTGATTGGAATGGAAGCACATTGATGTTCGCAGTCCCGAATCAGCCCCCGATCAATCACCCCCCAGGCGGCAACGGCGATGCCGCCAACGACTACGGCGCCGCCAGCATCCAGATCCTCGAAGGGCTGGAAGCCGTGCGCAAGCGGCCCGGCATGTACATCGGCGACACGCAGGACGGCACCGGCCTGCACCACATGGTGTTCGAGGTCGTCG
>JAKORH010000119.1 GCA_029777935.1 Pseudomonadota bacterium | reverse complement strand
GACCTGCTGCTGCGGCGCGCATTCTACGCAGCGAGCGACGAGGCGCTCGAGAAGCTCGCCGCCCAACTGCTGCAATGGCCGGCGCTGCGCGTGATCGTCGGCCACCCGCTGCAACGCGAAGGGAGCCGCTTCAACGCGGCATCGCTGCTGCACGACGGCGCGGTGCACGGCACCTACTGCAAGCACGACCTGCCGAACTACGACGTCTTCGACGAACAGCGCTATTTCACGCCCGACAACCGGCCGTTCGTGTTCGAGCTCAAGGGCACGCGCTTCGGCATCAACATCTGCGAGGACACGTGGTTCCCGTACGCGCCCGAATGCGCGCGCTCCTCGGGCGCGCAGGTGCTGCTGGTGCCGAACGGCTCGCCGTTCCACCTCGGCAAGCAGGCGCAGCGGCTCGACGTGATGCGGGCGAACGTCAGCAAGAGCGGGCTGCCACTGGTGTACGCCAACCTCGTCGGCGGGCAGGACGAGCTGGTGTTCGACGGCGCGTCGTTCGTGCTCGACGGGCACGGCAGGCTCACGCACATGGCGCCGCAGTTCGAGGAGACGCTGCTGCTGACCGGGTTCGTCAACGGCGTGCCCGAGCCGGGCGCGTGTCCGGACCTGGGTTCGCTCGAGAGCCGCGCCTATCGGGCGCTGGTGCTCGGCGTGCACGACTACGTGGGCAAGAACGGCTTCCCCGGCGCGATCGTCGGCCTGTCGGGCGGCGTCGACTCGGCACTGACGCTGGCCATCGCGTGCGACGCGCTCGGCACCGATCGCGTGCGCGCGGTGATGATGCCGTCGCAGTTCACGCGCGATATCTCGTGGCTGGACTCGCGCGAGATGGCGCGGCGGCTGAACGTCCGTTACGACGAGTTGCCGATCAAGCCGGTGTTCGACAGCTTCCTCGCTGCGCTGGCGCGCGAATTCCGGGCACTGCCGTGGACCAGCGCCGAGGAGAACATCCAGGCGCGCATCCGTGGCACCCTTCTGATGGCGCTGTCGAACAAGTACGGCTCGATCGTGCTGACGACCGGTAACAAGAGCGAGATGGCGGTCGGCTACGCGACGCTGTACGGTGACATGGCGGGCGGCTTCGCGGTGATCAAGGACATCCGCAAGACGCTGGTGTACGCGCTGTGCCGGTACCGCAACTCGATCGCCGAGCTGATCCCGGAGCGCATCCTGACGCGCGCGCCGAGTGCGGACCTGAAGGCCGGCCAGGTCGACCAGGACAGCCTGCCGCCGTACGACGTGCTCGACGGCATCATCCAGCTCTACATGGAAGAGGGGCTCGCCATCGACGAAGTCATCGCCGCCGGCTACCCGGAGCCCGAGGTGCGGCGCGTGGTGCGGATGATCCACATGAACGAGTACAAGCGGCGCCAGGCGCCGGTCGGCATCCGCGTCACGCACCGCGGCTTTGGGCGCGACTGGCGTTACCCGATTACGAACCGGTTCGTAGAGGAAGATTGATGGCCTGCGGTCGCGCCCGCCGCCTCTGGCGGGAGGTCTTTGGCTCGCCTTCGGCTCGGGGCCGCGACCGCCGGGGACTCTGAGATAGGTTTTAGAATCCAGCGCGATCGAGGGAGAGTCCATGAAGCAGATCACCGCAGTCATCAAGCCGTTCAAGCTCGACGAGGTGCGCGAGGCACTGGCCGACGTCGGTGTCACCGGCATGACGGTCACCGAGGTCAAGGGCTTCGGCCGCCAGAAGGGCCACACGGAGCTGTACCGCGGTGCCGAGTACGTGGTCGACTTCCTGCCCAAGGTGAAGATCGACGCCGTGGTGCCCGAGGCGCTGGTCGAGCAGGCGATCGAGGCGATCATGAAAGCCGCGCGCACCGGCAAGATCGGCGACGGCAAGATCTTCGTGTGCGACGTGGAACAGGTGATCCGGATCCGCACCGGGGAAACCGGCAACGACGCGATCTGAGCGCCGCTCAACTCCCAGGCTTGAGCAGCACGACCAGCGCGCCGCTGCCGCCGTCGGCGGGTCGCGCCTGGCAGAAGGCGATCACTTCGTCGCGCTGAATCAACCAGGCCCGTACCTTGCCCTTCAGCACGGGCGTGCGGTCCTTGGACCCCAGCCCCTTGCCGTGCACGATGCGCACGCAGCGCAGCCCGCGCTTCAATGCGTCGCGCAGGAACTCGACCAGCGCCGCGCGCGCCTCTTCGACGCGGTGGCCGTGCAGGTCGACGTGATCCTGGATCCTCCATTCGCCGCGTCGCAGTTTCCGCAGTGATTCGGCGCCGATGCCTGGGCGGCGATACGACAGCGCCTCGTCGGTTTCCAGCAGCGAATCGACGTCGATCTCGTCCGACACCGACGCCTCGAGCACCCGCTGCTCGTCGAGTTCGCGCTGGCGCGGGTGCGGCGGATGGTGCTTCGGTGGCGTGTGCCGGCGCGTCGGTTCGGCGAGCGGCCGCACGCCGAGCGCCTTCATCTCGCTCGTGAATTCGTCAGCCGCGCACTCGGTGCGCTTGATGCGCGCGACGATCGCCCTGGCTTCGCGCTCGTGCGCGCGCGCCCGCTCGGCGAGCTGGTCGCGCAGATGCGTCAGCTCGCCCAGGTGCTTGAGCCGCGCGGCCATGTCGTGCGCCGCGCTAGGCGGCGACAGCGACGTTCGCGGGCGCAGCGGGCTTCTTCTCTTCCTGCTGTTCCAGCCAGCGCTGCGCATCCAGCGCGGCCATGCAGCCGGTGCCGGCCGACGTGACCGCCTGCCGGTACACGTGATCCTGCACGTCGCCGGCGGCGAACACGCCTTCGGCGCTCGTCATCGTCGCCATGCCGCCGGCGCCGCCGCGCGTGACGATGTAGTCGTTCACCATGTCGAGCTGGCCCTTGAAGATCTGCGTGTTCGGCTGGTGACCGATCGCGATGAAGCAGCCCTGCACCGCGAGATTGGTCTTCGCGCCGGTCTTGCTGTTGCGCACGCGCACGCCGGTGACGCCGGAGTCGTTGCCGAGCACTTCGTCGAGTTCGTGCCACAGGTGCAGCTCGGCCTTGCCTTCCTTGACCCTGGCCATCAGCTTGTCGATCAGGATCGGCTCGGCGCGGAACTTGTCGCGGCGGTGGATCACGTGCACCTTCGACGCGATGTTGGTCAGGTACAGCGCCTCCTCGACCGCGGTGTTGCCGCCGCCGACCACGCACACGTCCTGGTTGCGATAGAAGAAGCCGTCGCAGGTCGCACAGCCCGACACGCCCTTGCCCATGAACGAGCTTTCGCTGGGCAGCCCGAGGTACTTTGCGGAGGCGCCGGTGGCGATGATCAGCGCGTCGCACGTGTATTCGCCGCTGTCGCCGACGAGCTTGAACGGCCGCTGCTTCAGATTCACCGTGTGGATGTGGTCGAACACGATCTCGGTGCCGAAACGCTGCGCGTGCTTCAGGAAGCGCTCCATCAGTTCCGGACCCTGCACGCCGTCGGCGTCGGCCGGCCAGTTGTCAACATCGGTGGTCGTCATCAACTGCCCGCCCTGCGCCAGCCCCGTGACCAGCATCGGCGTCAGGTTCGCGCGCGCCGCGTACACCGCGGCCGTGTATCCCGCTGGTCCGGAGCCGAGGATCAGGACGCGGGCGTGTCTGGTGTTGCTCATGGATGCTCCCTGCGCGGCGCGGCGGGCCGCAATTGGTTCGACCGATTATAGGTGGGGGGTCCGATGCGGATCGCAAGGTGATTGCGGTCGGACGCCTCGTTCGATGGCGCGGTCTCGAGCCGGACGCAGACACCGTCCTCGGTGGCGAAGCTCGCCGGCCGAACCGACCGCCGGAAGCTGCCCACGCATCGCGGCGGAAACCTTAGAACCTCTTACATCCAGCCGCGCACCCAGAACCGCGCATCGAAATCCGCCGGCGCGAGCGGCAACGCGTAGGACAGCGGACTGAAGTAGACGAAGGTGACCGACGCCGCGGCGAGCAGTGCGAGCCCGAGGACGCGCCGATACCCGCCGCAGTGATCGAGCAGGTAGCCGAGGCCGACCAGCGCCACGCATAGCGCCGGCAGGTAGTGATACGAGAACATGATGCGAGCGATCCCGACGAACGGCAGCATGTTTGCCAGATACGCGGTCACGATCGTGAGTTCGGTGCGATCGATCCCGGCCCGGCGCTGCCGTGTGATCCAGGCGAACACCTTGGGCGGGAAATTCACGAGCAGAAACAGGACGCCATAGCCGGCTGACCACCAGACGACCGGATTGCCGAGAAAATAGACGTGCGCGATGCGGCCGTCCTTGTGCTCGGCCCAGAAGTCGACCGAGCGCATCATGAATGGCCAGTCGTACCAGCGGCTCGCGTACTGGTGCGGGCCGAAAGTCTTGCGCGTGTTCTCGAACATGCGCTGGTTCAGTTCGACGAAGCGCGCGACGAATCCCGGCCGGACCAGCGTTGGATCGGCGGCGTTCGAGTTGCCGACGAGCGTGGCCTGGAACTCTCGGCTCATCATCGCGTCGTCCGGCCCCGACTTGTAGGCGAGTGCGAAATGCGCGGCGAAATCGGCCACGTAGACCACGGCCACCACCAGCACGGCGGCCGCGATGCGCACCGCGCCGGCCGCGCGCGGCGCGCGTACCCAGCGCAGAAACTCGGCCAGCAGGATCAGCGCGATGAAGGACAATCCCGTCCACTTGATCGAAAGCGCGAGGGCTCCCAGCAGCCCGGCGGCGGCGAACCAAGGCCAGCCGCGCTCGCGCCCGTGCAGGTAACAGAAGATCGCGCCGAATCCGAACAGAAGCAGGAACGGATCGAGCAGCGCGAAACGCGACATCACCAGAAGCGCATTGTCGAGCGCTGCCAGAAACCCGACCGTGAAGGCCGCGAACCGGGACAGGCCGATTTCCAGCGCGATGCCGACCAGCACCAGCGGCAGCAGGGTGCCGGCAACGCGCGGTGGAATGCGCAGGACGAGGTAGCTCGCATCGGGAAAGGGCAGATGGTTGGTCGCGAACGAAAAGCCGGGGTCGAGCCCCGCTGCCCACGCGGTGGCGAAATAGATCAACTTGCCGAGCGGCGGGTGCAGGTCGAAGTAGTACTCGTGCCTCAGGTACGCAAGCGCGTAACGCGGGAAGTACACCTCGTCGAATACGACGGCGAGCGGACGCTCGTACCAGATGAAATGCAACGCGGCCGACAGCGCGAGCAGCGCCGCCCAGGGCCAGGCGCGGCGGATCGTCATCGCAGCACACTCATGGTTGCGTCGGCGCCGGATTGCACCACCGGTCCCAGCGACTGCTCGATGATGAAGCGCGGGCGGCGCTTGACTTCCATATAGGTCTTTGCCAGATACTCGCCGATGATGCCGACGCACAGCAGCTGCACGCCGCCGAGGAAATACAGCGGCACCACGGTCGACGCCCAGCCCGGCACGGCCTCGTCGGTGAAGACGCGGATCCAGATTGCCCAAACCACCATCGCCAGGCTGCCGAGGCTCACCGCCAGTCCGAGCGCGGTGATCATGCGCAGCGGGACGGCCGAGAACGACGTCACGCCCTGCACGCCGAGCGACACCATCCGGCGCAGCGGGTACTTCGACTCGCCGGCGCGGCGCGGCCCGCGCGCGTAGCGGACGCGTGCGGTGCGGAATCCAAGCAGCGGCACGATGCCGCGCAGGTACAGGTTCACCTCGGGATACGCGCGCAGCGCTTCGATCGCGCGCCGGCTCATCAGCCGGAAGTCCGCGTGGTCGAACACGACCTTCACGCCGAAAGCGGCCAGCATGCGATAGAAGAGCCGCGCGGTCAGGCGCTTGAAGGTGCTGTCGTGCGCGCGTTCGTCGCGCACCCCGAACACGATGTCGGCTCCCGCGCCTGCCTGCTCGACCATCGCGGCGATGGCTTCGACGTCGTCCTGCAGATCCGCGTCGATCGACACGACCAGGTCGCCGTCGGCGGCCAGCAGCCCGGCGAGCAGCGCGTTCTGGTGGCCGCGGTTGTGCGACAGCTTGATGCCGCCGATACGCTCGTCCTGCACATGCAGCCGCTCGACGATCTGCCAGGTCGCATCGCTGCTGCCGTCGTCGACGAAGTACACGCGGCTGCCGCGCTCGACGGCGTTCGACTGCAGCAGGCGGTCGAGCAGGCCGAGCAGCGAGTCCGCCGTCTGCGGCAGCACCGATTCCTCGTTGAAGCAGGGCACGACGATCGCGAGCTTCATCGCCGCGCGCCCGCATACGTCCAGCGCCGGTGCAAGGTGAAGTTCCAGCCGAGCACGACCGCGGTGGCGATCGCCTGCGCGAGCAGGTAGTGCAGTTGCAGGATCGACATCGAAACGGCCATCGCGCCGGCGTTCAGCGCGAGTCCGCTGGCGGCGACGACGCCGAAGCGTGCCAGTCCCGACGCGTGCGGCACGTCGCTGTGGAACGTGAAGCGGTGATTGGCGAGGTAGTTGGTCACGGCGCTCAGCGTGAAGCCAATCGTCGAGGCGGGCAGCGGCGGCATCGCCGGCCAATGCACCAGCGCGACCAGCACCGCGTACTGGATCGCCGTGGCGACGGCGCCGACCAGGACAAAACGGCTGAATTGCGCAAACACTGCGTTTCGCTCGCGGAACTCGCGCGGCCCGCAATTTACCTGAAGCGGCGCCGGTCCGACGATCCTGCCTCGCCGGCGGCGTGCCGCCATGCGCGCCTAAGCGATCGTCGCGATCACCGGCGCATGATCGCTCGGCTGCTCGCGCCGGCGCGGCTCGATGTCGATCGTGCACGCGGTGCACTGCGCGGCGAGCGTGGGCGACAGCAGGATGTGGTCGATGCGCAGGCCCCATTTGCGGCGGAATGCCAGGTTGCGGTAATCCCACCACGTGTAGCTGCGCTCGGGCTGCTCGAACAGGCGGAACGCGTCCTTCAGCCCGAGGTCGAGCAGCGCGCGGAACGCGGCGCGCTCGGGCGCGGAGAACAGCACCTGGCCGTCCCAGACCACCGGGTCGTGCACGTCGCGCGGCTCGGGCGCGATGTTGTAGTCCCCGGCCAGCAGCAGCTTGTCATGGCGCGCGAGTTCGCCGCGCAGCCATTCGCCGAGCGCAGCGATCCACGCGAGCTTGTACTCGTACTTGTCGCTGCCGACCGCCTGCCCGTTCGGAAAATACGCGCACACGACGCGCAGCCCGTCGAGCGTGACCGCGATCAACCGCTTCTGCTCGTCCACGAAATTGGGCAGGTTGACCTGCACGTCGGCGGGCGCGGTCACGCCGCCGCGCACGAGCACCGCCACGCCGTTGTAGGTCTTCTGTCCGGCGAACACGCTGGCGTAGCCGGCCTTCGCCAGTTCATCGACCGGGAACTTGCCGTCGGTGAGCTTGGTTTCCTGCAGGCACACGATGTCGGTGCCGTGCGCGGCGAGCCAGTCCGAGAGGTGCGGCAGGCGCACCTTCAGCGAGTTGACGTTCCAGGTGGCGACGGTGAGCGGCACGGCGAGCGCGCAGTCAGCGGCGCGCGCGAACGGGATTCACTGGCTGGCGGCGGAGGCGCTGTTCTTCGCGGGCTCGGCCTTCGCCGGAGCGCGCGCCGTCAGCGGCTGCGCGGCGGGAGCCTGGTAGCTGCGCGGCAGCATCGAGCCGCGCGGGTAACCGGCGGCGTCGAGCGTGGAGTTCCAGGTTTCCGGATCGAACGGCACCTGCACCTGGCGCCCGACCGCGAGCGCCGGCAGGCGGATGCCGCCGCTGATGCGCTTCAGTTCCTCGGCGTCGCTGTCGTTGTTCACGGTGCGCTCGCCGTACGGCACGCCGCGATTGCGCAGGAACGAGCGCGCCAGTTCGCATGGCTGGCACGGCGTCGTCGTGTACAGAGTGACGGGGAAGCGCTCGACGGCGCGCTTCAGTTCGTACGGAAAATCGCGGCTCGCGTCGGCGGCATTGTCGGCACCGCGCATGTCGAGCCGCGTCACGCTCTTCGCGTCGCGCGGCGGGTTGTCGCCAAACCCGACGCGGCCGTCCTTGTCGACCCACTTGTACTGCGCGCCCGCCGCTCCGGCGAAGGCCAGCGTGACAACGACTGCGATCGTGCGAACCATGTCGAGCTCCCTCAGGCGAGGCCGTGGTGACGCAGCAGCGCGTCGATGGTCGGCTTGCGCCCGCGGAAGGCGACGAACGAATCGATCGCCGGCCGTGACCCGCCCATCGCCAGCACTTCGTCGCGGACGCGCGCACCGATCGCGGCATCGAGCGCGTTGCCCGCTTCCTCGAACGCGGCGTACGCGGCCGCCGACAGCACCTCGGCCCACTTGTAGCTGTAGTACCCGGCAGCATAGCCGCCGGCAAACACGTGCGTGAAGCTCCACGGCATGCGGTTGTACTCGGGCGGATGGACTACCGCGACCTCGCGCCGCACTTCGTCGAGCAGTCGGCGCACGTCGGCCGCCGTCGCGCCGTGCGGATCGAGCTCGCCGTGCACGCGCATGTCGAACAGGCCGAGCTCGACCTGGCGCAGCATCTGCATGCCGCTCTGGAAATTCTTCGCCGCGATCATCTTGTCGTAGAGCGCGCGCGGTAGCTCCTCCGCCGTGTCGACGTGCCGGGTCAGAAGCTGCAGCGGTTCCCACTCCCAGCAGAAGTTCTCCATGAACTGGCTCGGCAGCTCGATCGCGTCCCATTCGACGCCGTGCATTCCCGACGCGCCCAGCTCGTCGACGCGGGTCAGCAGGTGGTGCAGGCCATGGCCGAATTCGTGAAACAGCGTCAGCACCTCGTCGTGCGTGAAGCGCGCCGGCTTGCCGCCGATCGGCCGCGTGAAATTGCAGGTCAGATACGACACGGGCGCCTGCACGCCGGCCGCCGTGCGGCGGCGGCTGCGCGCGTCGCCCTGCCACGCGCCACCCTGCTTGTGCTCGCGCGCGTAAAGATCCATGTAGAACTGTCCGATCGGTTCGCCGGCCTGGGACTCGATGCAGAAGAACTTCACGTCCGGATGCCACACCGGCGCTTCGTCGGCGCGGATCTTCACTCCATACAGGGCCTCGACCACGCCGAACAGTCCTGCCAGTACGCGCGGCTCGGGAAGGTACTGCTTCACCTCCTGCTCCGAGTACGCGTAGCGGGCCTCGCGCAGCCTCTCGCTCGCGTACGCGTGATCCCACGCCTGCAGGTCCGCGATACCCAGCTCGCGCGCGGCGAAATCGCGCAGTTCGGCCAGGTCGAGCTCGGCGTGAGTGCGCGCGCGGCGCGCCAAGTCGCGCAGGAACGACTTGACCTCCGCGGGCGAGGAAGCCATCTTCGGCGCCAGCGACAGTTCCGCGTAGTCGCGGTAGCCGAGCAGTTGCGCCTGCTCGCGCCGCAGCGCGAGGATCTCCAGCATCGACGCGCTGTTGTCCCACTCGGGGCGGCCCAACTCGGACGCGCGCGTCGCATACGCGCGATACATGTGCTCGCGCAGCGCGCGGTCGTGCGCGTACTGCACGATCGGAAAGTAGCTCGGGAACTGCAACGCGATCTTGTAGCCGGCGCGGCCCTCGGCGGCGGCGGCCTCGCGGTACATCTGCACCGCGTCGTCGGGCACGCCCGCCAGGCGCGTGCGGTCGTCGAGGTGCAGCGCGAACGCGTTGGTGGTGTCGAGCACGTTTTCGGCGAAGCGCGTCGACAGTTGCGACAGGCGCTCCTGGACCTGCCGCAGCCGCTTCTTCTGCGGCAGCGGCAACTCGGCGCCGCCGAGGCGGAAGTCGCGCAATTCGTTCTCGACCACGCGCCGGCGCGCGGCCGGCCAGAGCGCGAAGTCGGCACCCGCCGCCATCTGCTTGTACTTGTCGTAGAGCGCGAGGTTCTGCGCCAGCTCGGTCCAGAACGCGGTGAGCCGGGGCAGCGCGGCGTTGTACTGCGCGCGCAGCTCGGGCGCGTCCGCCACCGCGTTCAGGTGCGACACCGCGCCCCACGCGCGGCTCAGATGCTCGGTTGCGTCGTCGAGCGGCTCGACCACGTCTTCCCAGCGCGCAGGCGTGGCCGGATCAGTGACGCGCGCGACCGTCTCGCGGCACCGCGCGAGCAGCATGTCGATCGCAGGCGCGACGTGCGCCGGCGCGATCGCGTCGAAGCGCGCCAGCCCGCTGAAGTCGAGCAGGGGGTTGGGGGGCATCGGTCGGCAGACTTCAGTCGGCAGTCGGCAGTATTCAGGCGGCCGATGAGCTTCGACGGGAGAATTCACGCTCAGCGCGCTTGGCTGCCGACTGCGGTCTGCCGACTGCCGACCGCTCTTTCCGCCGCCTCGACTGTATTGACCAGCAGCATCGTGATCGTCATCGGCCCGACGCCGCCGGGCACCGGCGAGATCGCGCCGGCGACTTCCTTCACCGCGTCGAAATCGACGTCGCCGGCAAGCTTGCCGTCCGGCGTGCGATTGGTGCCGACGTCGATCACGATCGCCCCCGGCTTGACCATGTCGGCGGTCACGAGATTGCGCCTGCCGACCGCGGCCACCAGCACGTCGGCCTGGCGTGCGATGGCCGCGAGGTCGCGCGTCCTGCTGTGCGCGATCGTCACGGTCGCGTTGGCGGCGAGCAGCAGCATCGCCATCGGTTTGCCCACCATGTTGGAACGGCCGAGTACGACCGCGTGGCAGCCGTCGAGCTTCGCGCCGACCGACTCGAGCATCTTCATCACGCCGTACGGCGTGCACGAGCGGAAGTGCGGCTGGCCCATCAGCGTCAGCCCGGCGTTGGTCGGATGCAGGCCGTCGACGTCCTTGTCGAACGCGATCTCGTCGAGCACCTTGCGCGGGTCGATGTGCTTCGGCAGCGGGAGCTGCACCAGGATGCCGTGCACGGCGGGGTCGGCGTTCAGCGCGCGCACGCGCGCCAGCAGCGCGGTCCCGGTCGTGTCGGCCGGCATGCGGTCGAGGAACGAGCGGATGCCGACGTCCTCGCACGCCTTGATCTTGTTGCGTACGTAGACCGCGGAGGCCGGATCGTCACCGACCAGGATCACCGCGAGACCGGGTTGCGTGGCGCGCGCCGCGAGCGCGGCGATGCGGGGTTTCAGCTCTTCACGCAGGTGGGCAGCGAGCGCCTTGCCGTCGATGATCCGGGCAGCCATGAAATTCGGACGAGTGGCGAAACGCGGATTCTACGAGCCGCTCGACAGCGCCACCCTCATCAGGTCCGCGACCGTCTGCGCCTGCAGCTTGTCCATGATGTTGGCGCGGTGCGCTTCGACCGTCTTGATCGAGATGCCCAGGTCGTCGGCGATCTGCTTGTTCAGGCGCCCGGCGACGATGCGCTCGAGCACCTGCTGTTCGCGCGGCGTGAGCCGGGCGAGCAGCGCGGCGTTGATGCGCAGGCGCTCGATCTCGGTGGCGCGCTCGCGCGCCCGCGCCAGCATCCGCTCGACCAGCGCCCTCAGCTCCGCGCGGTCGAACGGCTTCTCGATGAAGTCGGCCGCGCCCT
>JAKORH010000118.1 GCA_029777935.1 Pseudomonadota bacterium | reverse complement strand
GCGCCGGTGACGATGTGCACCTTGACCTCGAGCCGCACGCCGCTCATGCCGATCGGCTCGCGGATGTCCTCCTGCCCATCGACGATGAACTCCTGCGTCAGCACGGGCAGCACCTGCTGGTCGGTCGGAATGTTGACCGCGCGCGCGGTCTCGATCACGCGCGCCACGTCGCTCGCGGTGACCTCGCGGTCCTTGATCGCGACCATGCCGCTGGAGTTGAAGCTCTTGATGTGGGAGCCCGCGATGCCGGTGAACACATTGCTGATGCGGCAGGCGGCCATCAGCTCCGCTTCCTCCAGCGCGCGCCGGATCGACTGCACGGTGGCTTCGATGTTGACGACCACGCCCTTGCGCAATCCCTCGGAGGCCGCCTGCCCGAGCCCGATCACCTGGAAACGCCCGTCGGGCAGCACCTCGGCGACCGCGACCACCACCTTCGAGGTGCCGATGTCGAGCCCGACGATCAGGTCCTTGGTTTCGTTCTTCATAGCTTCCTGTGCGATGCGGGCATGGCGACTGCGAATCCGTTGGCGTAACGCAGATCGATGCGCGGCGGCGCCGCCTGCAGGCGCGCGAGCACCAGCGGATAGCTGGCGACGAACGCGGCGAGCCGCTGCACGAGGCGGCCGGCCGGATCGTCGCGCCCGAGTTCGAAGGTCTGGCCGCTGTCGGTGCGAACCGTCCATGACGCGCGCTCGGAGACGTCGACCGCGTCGATCGCGACCTTCAGCGGGGCCAGCAGTGTCGTGAATTCCCGATAGCGGCGCGCGGCCTCGGGCGCAAAGCGGTCCGGCCCGTCGAACTCGGGCAACGGGCCGTCGACTTCCGCTTCGGCCGGATTGGCGACGAACAGGACACCGGCCTCCGACAGCAAACGGCCGTCGCCCCAGGTGCCAAGTGCGCGGTGCTCGGTAAACGTGACGATCAACCCGTTCGGCCACGCGCGGCGCACCGATACGCCGGCGACCCACGGCACGGTCTCGAACACGCGCCGCGCGTCGTCGAGCCTCAGCGTGAAGAAACCGCCGCGCAGCGGTGTCCGGCCGTCGCCGCGAAGCGCGCTGCGCACGACCGCGACCGACACGTGCTGCAGCGGCCCGTCGGCGCCGCGCAGTTCGATGCGTCGGATCTGGAACATCGGGCGCTGCGCGATCCACGCCGCCGCGCCACCGAGCAGGACGACCATGGTGGCTGCGAGCAGCGCGCGCGTCGCCCACTGCATGGCGCGCAGTCGATTCACGCGCGCACCTCCAGCCGCGCCGACGAGAGAATCTCCAGCACGAGGTCCTCGTACGACACACCGATCGCCTTGGCCGCCATCGGCACCAGCGAATGGCCGGTCATGCCCGGCGAAGTGTTCAGCTCCAGCAGGTACGGCCGATCACCGCGCGCATCCTGGTGCAGCATCAGGTCGACGCGGCCCCAGCCGCGCGCGCCGAGCGCGTTGTAGGCGCGCACGGCGAGGTCCTGCAGTTCCTCGGCCAGTACGTCGTCGATCGGCGCCGGGCACAGGTACTGCGTTTCGTCGCTGAAATACTTGGCCTGGTAGTCGTAGTTCTCCGCCGGCGCGCGGATCTCGATCAGCGGCAGCGCGCGGGCGGAGGTACCCTCTCCGAGGATCGCGCAGGTCAGTTCGCGCCCGCGGATCAGCTCCTCGACGAGCACGCAGTCGTCGTATTTCACCGCTTCCTGGAACGCCAGCGCCAGCTCGCTGCGGTCATGGCCCGTCACCTTGGTGATGCCGATCGTCGAGCCTTCGCGCGCGGGCTTGACGATCAACTGGTCGCCGAGCTCGGCCACGAGCTGCATCCAGTCGGTGGTCGCGTGCACGACGCGCCACGCCGGCGTCGGCAGCTCCTCGGCCAGCCAGATCTTCTTGGTCGTCAGCTTGTCGATCGCGATCGCCGAGGCCTGCACGCCGCTGCCGGTGTACGGGATGCGCAGCGTCTCGAGCACGCCCTGGATCGTGCCGTCTTCGCCGAAGCGGCCGTGCAGCGCGATGAACGCGCGCTCGAACTGCGCGGCCTCCAGTGCGGCGAGCGGCTGCGTGCCGGGATCGAACGCGTGCGCGTCGATGCCGCGGCTCAACAGTGCGTTGAGCACGCCGGTGCCGGACATGATCGATACTTCGCGCTCGGACGAGCGCCCGCCGAACAGGACGCCGACGCGGCCGAAACTCTTCGGATCGATCGTCATCGTCATTCGCCGCCTCCTGCGTGCGTCAGCTTCGCGGGCACGCTGCCGATCGAGCCCGCGCCCATCGCGATTACCACGTCACCCGGCCGCGCCGCAGCGAGGATCGCCGCCGGCATGTCGTCGATCGATTCGACGAACACCGGCTCGACCTTGTCCGCGACGCGCACCGCGCGCGCCAGCGAGCGGCCGTCGGCGGCGACGATCGGCGTCTCGCCGGCCGGATAGACCTCCGCGAGCAGCAGCGCATCCGCGGTCGACAGCACCTTGACGAAGTCCTCGAAGCAGTCGCGCGTGCGCGTGTAGCGGTGCGGCTGGAACGCCAGCACGATGCGGCGCCCCGCATAGGCGCCGCGCGCTGCCGCGAGCGTGGCCGCCATCTCGACCGGGTGGTGGCCGTAGTCGTCGATCAGCGTGAAGCTGCCGCCCTCGAGCGCAACCTCGCCGTGGCGCGCGAAGCGGCGGCCGACTCCGGTGAAGCTCGCCAGCGCCTCGAGGATCGCCGCGTCCGGCACCGCAAGTTCGCTCGCCACCGCGATCGCGGCCAGCGCGTTGCACACGTTGTGACGCCCCGGCAACGCGAGCTTCGCGCCAAGCGCCGCCGCGCCTTCGCGCAGCGCGGTGAAACGCATCGCCGTGCCCTCGGCGACGGCCTCGACCGCGCGAAACTGCGCCTCGGGCGCGAAGCCGTACGTGATCACCCGCTTGGACACGAACGGCAGGATCTCGCGCACGTTCGGATCGTCGATGCACAACACCGCCGTGCCGTAAAAGGGCAACCGCGACAGGAACTCGATGAACGCGTGCTTCAGTCGCGCGAAGTCGTGGCCGTACGTCTCCATGTGATCGTTGTCGATGTTGGTGACGACCGCGATCACGGGCAGCAGGTTGAGGAAGCTGGCATCGGATTCGTCCGCTTCGACGACGATGAACTCACCCTGCCCGAGCCGGGCGTTGGCGCCCGCCGCATTCAGCCGGCCGCCGATCACGAAGGTCGGATCGAGCCCGCCGGCCGCGAGCACGCTCGCCACCAGGCTGGTCGTAGTCGTCTTGCCGTGCGTGCCGGCGATCGCGATGCCCTGCTTCAGCCGCATCAGCTCCGCCAGCATCGCCGCACGCGGCACCACCGGAATGCGCGCGCTGCGAGCGGCGCGCACCTCGGGGTTGTCGGCACCGATGGCGGTGGACACGACCACCGCGTCGGCGCCGGCGATGTTCTCGGCGGCATGCCCTCGCGCCACCCGCGCGCCGAGCGCCGCGAGCCGGCGCGTGGTCGCGTTGCTCGCCGCATCCGAGCCGCTGATCGTGTAGCCGAGATTGACCAGTACCTCGGCGATTCCCGACATGCCGCTGCCGCCGATGCCGACGAAGTGGATGTGCTTGACGGCGTGCCTCACTGCGTCGCCCCTGTTTGACCGGTGCGCTTCGTCGGCATCGGCGATGCCGCAAGGTTTGGATGCCGGGGCCCCTCCCCCTGCATGCCGACGAAGTGGATGTGCTTGACCGCGTGCCTCACCGCGCCGCCTCCTTCGCGATGTGCTCGATCGCATCGGCGACCACGCGCGTCGCGTCGGGCCGCCCAAGCGCGCGCGCCCTGCTTGCCATGTCGGCGAGGCGTTCGCGCGTCAGCCCGCGCAGCAATTCGGCGAGCCGGTCGGCGGACAGCTCTTCCTGTGCGAGATGGATCGCCGCGCCATGGTGCGCGAGGAACTCGGCATTGGTGCGCTGGTGAGCCGTCGTCGACACCACGAACGGCACCAGGATCGACGCCACGCCGGCCGCGCACAGCTCGGTCACCGTGATCGCGCCCGCGCGGCACAGCACGACGTCGGCTGCCGCATAGCGCGCGGCGATGTCGTCGATGAACGGGATCACCTCCGCGTCGACATTCGATCCGGCATAGGCCGCGCGCGTGGCGTCGACATGCGCGGCCCCGCACTGGTGAACGACGCGCGGCCGCGCTTTGGCGGGAAGCAGGGCGAGCGCGGCGGGCAGCGACTGGTTCAGCACCTGGCTGCCGAGGCTGCCGCCGACGACGAGCAGAGCAAGCCGCCCCTGCCGCTGCGCGTAGCGCGCCTGCGGCGCCGCCACGCGCGCGATCTCGTCGCGCACCGGATTGCCGGTAACCAGCCCCCTGTCGCCGGCCAGCCGCGCCGCTTCTCCATCGAAACCGCAGAACACGGCCGATGCGAGCGAACGCAGCATCCGCGTCGACAGCAGCGGCGCGGCATCGGCGTTCAGCAGCGCCAGCGGTGCGCCAAGCAGCGCGGCCGCCAGCCCGGCCGGCACCGCGACGTAGCCGCCGGTGGAAAACACGAGCGCAGGCCTGCGTGCGCGCAGCGCCGCACGACTCTGCCACAGCGCGCGCAGCAGATGGAAGCCGCCGAACAGCAGCGTCTTCCATCCCTTGCCGCGCATTCCGCTGAAGTCGAGCGCGTCGAACTCGATGCCGCGCGGCTCGACGAGCCTGCGCTCCATCCCGACGCGCGTGCCGAGCCACGACACGGTCCAGCCGCGCGCCCGCAGTTCGCCCGCGACCGCCAGCCCCGGCATCACGTGCCCGCCGGTACCCGCAGCGACGACGACGAGATGCCTCATACGCGGCCTCCGCGCATGAGGATCCTGTTTTCGTAGTCGACCCGCAGCAGCAGTCCGAGTGCCGTGATCGTCGACAGCAGCGCCGAGCCGCCGAAGCTCACCAGCGGCAGCGTCAGCCCCTTGGTCGGCAGCAGCCCGGTGGCCACGCCCATGTTCACGAACGACTGCACGCCGATCCACAGCCCCACGCCCTGCGCAACCAGCCCGGCGAACGTGCGCTCGAGGGCGACCGCCTGCCGCCCGATCTCGAACGCACGTTTGGTCAACCAGTAGAACAGCACCATCACCGTGAGCACGCCGGCCAGCCCCAGTTCCTCGCCGATCACCGCGAAGATGAAGTCGGTGTGCGCCTCCGGCAGGTAGCTCAACTTGACCACGCTGCCGCCAAGTCCGACGCCGAAGAGTTCGCCGCGGCCGAACGAGATCAGCGACGTGCACAGTTGATAGCCCTTCGACAGCGCCTGCTCGGGCGCGCACGGATCGATGTAGGCGAAGATGCGCTCGCGCCGCCAGGGGCTCAGCCAGATCACCAGCACGAACGCGGTGGCAAGCGTGGCTGCGATGCCGGTGAAAAGTCGCCCGTTGACGCCGCCGAGAAACAGGATGCCCATGCTGATCGCCACCAGCACGCCGAAGGCGCCCAGGTCCGGCTGCAGCAGCAGCAGCGTGCCGAGCAGCGCCATCACCGCGGCCATCGGCGCGAAACCCTTGCCGAAGTGGTGCATGAAGTCCTGCTTGCGCACGGTGAAGTTGGCCGCGTACAGCACGCACGCGATCTTCATTAGTTCCGACGGTTGCAGGTTCAGCACGTGCAGCGGGATCCAGCGCCGCGCGCCGTTGACGCCCTTGCCCACGCCGGGAATCAGCACGATCACCAGCAGCGCCAGCCCGGCCAGGAACATCCATGGCGCCAGCCGCTGCCATGTCGTCATCGGGATCGAGAACGCCGCCGCACCTGCGATCAGTGCCACCCCGAGCGCGGTCAGATGCCGCAGCAGGAAGTACGTCGGCGTGACCGTGTACTTGGACGAATCGGCGAGCGAGATCGAGGCCGAGTACACCATCACGACTCCGATCAGGATCAGCGCGGCGACCACCATCGCCAGCGGCACGTCGAAGCGCTCGAACGCGCTGCGCGGCGCGCGCGAGCCGACCAGCACCGCGCCCAGCCCCGCGAACGTGAGCACCGAGTTGGAAGGCGTATCTGCTTCGCGCCGCCAGCGCGAGGAACCCAGCCGCTGCCACAACCTCGCTAGCACGACCGGCCTCCATCGATCGGCGCGGCATCGGCCGCCCCGCTGCCCTCTCCCGCCGCGGCCGCGGGCGCGGAGGAAATCGGCACGGTGCGCGCGCGCCCGAGTTCGCGCACCGCTTCGATGAACACCTCGCTGCGATGCGCGTAATTGCGAAACATGTCGAGGCTCGCGCACGCCGGCGACAGCAGCACCGCGTCGCCGCCCTTCGCGTGCCGCGCGCAGGCGCGCACGGCCTCGGGCAGCGTCGCACAGCGTTCGACCTCATACCGGGCCCCCTGCAGCACGGCGGCGATGCGCTCGGCGTCGCGGCCGATCAGCGCGACGACGCGCGCGTGCCGCACCAGCGGCGCGGCGAGCGGCGCGAAGTCCTGTCCCTTGCCGTCGCCGCCGAGGATGATCGCGAGCCGCTTGCCTTCCGCACCCAGGCCCTCGATCGCCGCCACCGTCGCGCCGACGTTGGTGCCCTTGGAGTCGTCGTAGTACTCGACACCATGAAGGTTCGCGATCAGCTCGACACGGTGCGGCTCGCCCCGATACTCGCGCAGCGCGTGCAGCATCGGCGCCAGCGGGCAGCCGACGGCGCGCGCCAGCGCCAGCGCCGCCAGCGCGTTCAGCGCGTTGTGCCGGCCACGCAGCTTCAGCGCCTCGGTCGGCATCAGCCGGTGCACGTAGATCTGCGTGTCGGCGCCGCTCTCGTCCGCCGCCTTGCGCCGGCGCTGCGCGCTGGTCGGCTCGGCAAATGCGAGCCACGTCAGCGCCCCGTCGCGCAGCAGCCCGTAGTCGTCTGCGTGCTCGGGCGCGCCGGTTCCGAACGTGGCCACTCGCGCGTTCTTCCTCGCCATCGCCAGCACGATCGGATCGTCGCGGTTGAGCACCTGCACCGTGTCGCGGGCGAAGATGCGCGCCTTGGCCTTCGCGTAGGCGTCCATCGAACTGTGCCAGTCGAGGTGATCCTGCGTGACGTTCAGCACCGCGGCGGCGTCGCACGCAAGCGAAGTGGTGGTGGCAAGCTGAAAGCTCGACAGCTCCAGCACCCACACGTCGGGAAGCTCGTTGGCGTCGAGCCGTTCGCGCAGCGTGTCCAGCGCGGTCGGCGAGATGTTGCCGGCCACTGCGACCTTCCTGCCCGCGCGCTCGATCAGCAGCCCCGTCAGCCGCGCGGTGGTTGTCTTGCCATTGGTGCCGGTGATGCCGACGACCTGCGGCGCATAGCCGCGCTCGTCGCGCAGGCGCGCCAGCGCGCGCGCGAACAGCTCGATTTCTCCGGCCACCTCGATGCCGCGCGCCTTCGCCTCCTTCAGCAACGGCGCCGCCGGCGACGTGGCCGGCGAAAGTCCCGGGCTGATCGCGATCGCGTCGACTCCGTCGAGCAGCGCGTGCGAGAACTCGCCGCCGATGAATTCGGCGTGCGGCAGCTCCGCCCGCAGCGCGTCGAGCATCGGAGGCCGCTCGCGCGTGTCGGCCACGCGCAGGACGGCACCGTCGCGCGCGAGCCAGCGCGCGATCGCCAGACCGCTTTCGCCGAGACCGAGGATCAGCGCGTGCATCGGGCGGCCTACCTGATCTTCAGCGTGGCAAGACCGACCAGCACCAGCATGATCGTGATGATCCAGAACCGCACTGGCGGGTTCTGGCCTCGGCCGGCCGCTGCGCGGCCTTCACTCGCTTCGCGCATGAGCCTCGTCCAGAATCCGCCGTCGTGCTCGTGCGCGCTCATCGGATCTTCAGCGTGGCAAGACCGACCAGCACCAGCATGATCGTGATGATCCAGAACCGCACGACGACCTGGTTCTCCTTCCAGCCGCTCAACTCGAAATGGTGGTGCAGCGGCGCCATGCGGAAGATGCGACGGCCCTTGGTCCACTTGAAGTAGCCGACCTGCAGCATCACCGACAGCGTCTCGGCGACGAACACTCCGCCCATGATGAACAGCACGATCTCCTGACGCGTGATCACCGCGATCGTGCCGAGCGACGCGCCCAGCGCAAGCGCGCCCACGTCGCCCATGAACACCTGCGCCGGATAGGCGTTGAACCACAGGAACGCCAGCCCCGCGCCGGCGATGGCGGCACAGATGATCACCAGTTCGCCGGCGCCGGGGATGTACGGGAACAGCAGGTAGCGGGAGAAATCCGCGCGGCCGACCACGTAGGCGAAGACGCCGAGCGCTGCGCCGACCATCGACGCCGGCAGGATCGCCAGGCCGTCGAGCCCGTCGGTCAGGTTGACCGCGTTGCTGGTGCCGACGATCACCAGGTACGACAGGATCACGAAGCCGAACACGCCCATCGGATAGGCGTAGTTCTTGAAGAACGGCACGATCAGGTCCGAGCGCGGCGGCAGGTCGATGTCGAAGCCGTGCGCGACCCACTGCCACATCAGCAACCACACCTTGTCGGTCGACGGCGCCGCGATCGCGAATGCCAGGTAGAACGCTGCCGTGAGCCCGATCAGCGACTGCCAGAAGTACTTCTCCTTCGCGCTCATCCCCTTCGGGTTGCGGTGCACGACCTTGCGGTAGTCG
>JAKORH010000117.1 GCA_029777935.1 Pseudomonadota bacterium | reverse complement strand
TCTCGGCGCCGTAATGGGCGCCCAGGCCGCCGGTGAACAGCCCATAGCCGTAGCTGTTGTGCAGCAGGTCGCCGGGGCGCGCGCCGGACGCGCGGATCGAGCGCGCGACCACCGTGGCCCAGGTGTCGATGTCGCGCGCGGTGTAGCCGACCACGGTCGGCTTGCCGGTGGTGCCGCTCGACGCGTGGATGCGCACGCACTGTTCGCGCGGCACCGCGAACATGCCGAACGGATAGTGCTCGCGCAGGTCGTGCTTGGTGGTGAACGGGAACTTCGCAAGGTCCGAGAGCTGGCGGCATTCATCCGGATGCACGCCGGCTGCGTCGAACATCTTGCGGTAGGCCGGCGAGTTCGCGTACGCGTGCTGCAGCGTGGCCTGCAGCCGCTGCAATTGCAGCGCGCGCAACTCGTCGACGCTGGCGCGCTCGATCGGCTCGAGCGGAAACGACTTCGGTGTACTCATCACGGCTCCTCGATCACATGACCCTGGATCTGCGCGCTCTTGCCGCGAAACAGCGCGACCACCTCGCCGTGCTGGTTCGTCACCCGCATGTCGTAGACGCCGTGGCGCCCCTTCAGCACCTGCTCCACGCCCTCGCAGGTCAGCTCGTCACCGAGCCGCGCGGACTTGAGGAACTCGATGCCGCAGCCGGCCGCCACCGTGTTGTGGTTGCGGCTGTTGCAGGCAAACGCAAAGGTCGAGTCGGCCAGCGTGAAGATGAAGCCGCCATGGCAGATCTGGTGGCCGTTCAGGTGCTGCTCCCGCACCTTCATGCGCATGCGCGCGCGGCCCGGCTCGCAGGCGAGCAGCTCCATCTGCATGAATTCGCGCGACGCGGTGTCGGCGGCGAACATCGCTTCGCCGACCTTGCGCGCCAGCGTGGTGGCGTCGGTGGCCTCGGTGGCGCCCATCATTCGCCCCGGAACTTCGGCGCGCGCTTTTCCAGGAACGCGGTCACGCCTTCGATGTAGTCGTGCGTGCGCCCGAGCGCCGACTGCGCGTCGCGCTCGGCGTCGAGCTGCGCGTCGAAGCTGCGCGTGCCGGCGCCGTGCAGCAGCGCGCGCGTGGACGTGAGCGCGCGGGTCGGCATCT
>JAKORH010000116.1 GCA_029777935.1 Pseudomonadota bacterium | reverse complement strand
CTGTATCGGCAGACCCATGGGCTGACCCTCAGCTTGTGGCAACTGCTCGGCGAGGTGCGCGCCACGCTGTTTCAGCGCCCCGCCACCGAAACCGAAATGCTGCGACGACGAAGACAGCAGCACGCCGAATTCGCCCGCCTACAACCCGCCCTGTTCGCATGAAAATTATCCCGGACAGCAGTGCGCTTGCGCGGGAATGACATCCGCTTGCTGAACTTCATCGCATCAGGTGCCGGCAAGAAAACGCCGCCCGGGGGCGGCGTTTTCTCTGCGGAGCGACGCGGCTACTGGATGTTCAGGATCTTCATCGCCTTGGCCAGCGTGTCGACCGATTCCTGGTGCTTGCCGGCCTTGTGGAAAGCCTCGCCCTCGGCACGGTACTTCTTCACCTCGCTCATCTGGGCGGCGGTCAGCTTCGGACTCTTGGCGAGCGCATCGTCGATCTTCTTCATGTCCTGCGGGCAATGAAAGGCGAAGGCCGCGCCCGAAGCCATCAGCGCGCCGGCGGCAATCAGTGCATGAATCTTCATCCCGGTCTCCTTGTGTGGTTGGGGGTAGGCGTGAAGCCTATCTCGGAACCCGCGACCGATCGCCGCGGATGCCGAGATAGCGACTAGTACACCCGTTCGGCCCGATTTAATCCACGCTCATCGCGGGAATTCAGTAGTTGCGCCCGCGCGCCAGCACCACGGTCGCCAGCCGCACGATGCTGTAGGCGATCCGGTTGAAAGCGCGCTCGAGCAGCCCGCGGCGCGCGTAATCCTCGGGCCGTACGCGGACCGCGTCCTTCTCCATCGCCTCGCGCAGCACCGACTCCAGCCGCTGCGCGAAGCCGTCGTCGTACACGATCACGTTGGCCTCGCGCGCGAGCAGCAGCGAGTACGGGTCGATGTTGCTCGAACCCACCGTGGCCCAGCGGCCGTCGATCACGCCGACCTTCGCGTGCAGGTACGACGGCCGGTACTCGTAGACCTCGATGCCGGCCGCGAGCAGCCGCCCGTACAGCGCGCGCTGCGCGAAGTGCTGGATCGCGTACTCGACCCGCCCCTGCAGCAGCAGCCGCACGCGCACGCCGCGCGCGGCGGCGTCGAGCAGCGCCGTGCGCACGCGCCGACCGGGCAGGAAGTACGCGTTGGCGATTACGATCTCCGTGCGCGCGCCCTCGATCGCATCGAGGTAGGCGCGCTCGATCGTGCGCCGGTGCCGCAGGTTGTCGCGCAGCAGGAACGAGGCCGCGACCCCGCCCCTCGGCGCACCGAGTCGCGCCTGCAGCGCGCTGCGCGGCCGCGGGCCCGACGTGCCGGCGGCGTGGATGAACGACAGCATCCACCAGAGCTGCTGCACCGCCAGCGCGATCGGCGCCACGATCGGCCCCTCGCAGGCGACCGCGAAGTCGAAGCGCGGGCCGATCCGCCCGCGCTCGGCCGGCGGCACGTTGCGGTCGTCGATGATGTTGATGCCGCCGACGAACGCGAGCCGGTCGTCGATCACCGCGATCTTGCGGTGCAGCCGGCGCAGCAGCTTGCGCTCCAGCCGCCACCAGCGCTCCGGCCGGAAGATGCGCACCTCCGCGCCCTGCACGCCGAGGTCCCTGGCCAGCCGGCGCGCATAGTCGCCGCCGCCGAAACCGTCGATCAGCACGCGCACGTGCAGGCCGCGCGACGCCGCCGCCGCGAGCGCGTCGGTCACGCGCCGGCCGATGTTGTCGTCGGCGTAGATGTAGGTCTCGAGGTGGATCGATTCGCGCGCGCCCTCGATCGCGGCCAGCAGCGCAGGAAAGAACTCGTCGCCGGTGACCAGCAGGCGCATCCGGTTGCCCGAGTACACGATCGGCCGCCCGCCGAACGGGTGCGCGAGCGCGCCGTCGAGCGTGGCAGACGACGGCCGGAAGCGGCTTGGCGCATCGCTCATCTGAGCACGAGCTCGGCGATCAGCGGTGCGTGATCGGAGCGGCGCGCCCACGTCAGCCCCTTGGGCACCTGCATGTCGGCCACGCGAATGCCGCGCACGTAGATGCGGTCGAGCGTCAGCAACGGGGCGAAGCTCGGAAACGTGCGCGCCAGCGGCTGCGAGGCGCGCCCATCGCGCCACGGCAGCAGCTTGTCGAGCACCCCGCGCTGCGCCGGCTCCTGCGCCACCGCGACCTCCTGCAAGCGCAGCCGCGCGCGCAACACCTCGTCGACCCTGCGTTGCCAGTCGTTGAAGTCGCCGGCGATGATCAGCGGCGCCTTGGCCGGAACCTCCTGCTCGACGAAGGAGGCGAGCAGGTCGGCCTGCCGCAGGCGGCTCCTCTTGATCAGGCCGAAGTGCACGCAGATCAGGTGCACGTCGGCCGGCCGAGCCTTGCCCTTGGACACGCGCGCGACCGTGTGCAGCATGCCGCGCTTCTCGAGCGCGTGATCGGAGATGTCGTGGTTGGTCGAGTGCCGGATCGGATAGCGCGACAGGATCGCGTTGCCGTGATGGCCGTGCGGATAGACGACGTTCTGCCCGTAGGCCTGATGTTCGTACCCGCTCGTCGCCAGGAACGCGAGCTGATCGGCGCGCGGGTAGCCGGCCTGCCGGCGCAGCCGCTCGTTGCGATCCTGCACTTCCTGCAGGAACACGATGTCGGCGTCGATCGCGTGCAGCGCGAGCCGCACGTCGTGCAGACGGGGCGCGCGTCTGATGCCGGTGACGCCCTTGTGGATGTTGTAGGTCGCGACTTTCAGTTTCATGCAAATACGATACCGTCTGCGCCGCGACCGAATGCTGACATTTCGTGGGATGCCGATGCCGTTGGAGATGCCGTTGGAGATGCCCCTCGACCGCCGCTCCCTGCTGAAGCTCGCCGCCGCCGCGGCCGTGCCCGGCGCGTGGACCGCGCGCCCGCGCGCGCAGCCGCTCGCCGCCGATCCATTCCCGCTCGGCGTCGCGAGCGGACCGAGCGCGCGCGGCGTGGTGCTGTGGACGCGGATCGCGCCGGACATCGAGGGCGAGATCGCGCGCCTGTCGCACTTCGCCCTCGAACCGTACCTCGCCGCGCGGCGCGAGGAACTGCAACGTCCGGCGCCGGCGTACGACGTACGCTGGGAAGTCGCGGCCGACGAACACTTCCGCACGGTGGTCCGGCGCGGCACCGCGCGCGCCGAGCCGGAACTGGCGGCGAGCGTGCACGTCGAGCTCGACGACCTGCCGCCGGCGCGCGAGTACTTCTACCGCTTCCTGCTCGGCGACGCAGCGAGCCCGACCGGCCGCACGCGCACGCCGGATCCGCCGCAGGCGGCGCGTGCGCGGTTGCGCTTCGCGCTCGCCTCCTGCCAGCATTACGAGCACGGCCACTTCGGCGCCTATGCGCACATGCGCGCCGACGATCCGGAGCTGGTGCTGTTCGTCGGCGACTACATCTACGAGGGCGGGCCGAACACCAGCCGGTTCCGGCCGCATCCGTTTCCGTCGGCGCGCACGCTGTTCGACTACCGGCTGCGGCACGCGCTGTACCGGCGCGATCCGGACCTGCAGAAGATGCATGCGCACTGCCCGTGGCTGCTGACCTGGGACGACCACGAAGTCTCGAACGACTACGCGGGAGACGTCGGCGAGGCTCCGGCGATCGACGGTCACGCGCGCCGGCTGGCGGCCTACCAGGCGTATTACGAGCACCTGCCGCTGCCGGCCTCGGTGCTGATCGAGCGCTTCGCGAACGTGCGGCTGTATCGCACGCAGCGCGCAGGAAGGCTGGCGTCGTTCATCGTGCTCGACGATCGCCAGTACCGCGACCGCCAGCCGTGCCAGCCTGCGGGCCGCGGCGGCTCCGGCGTGGTCGACGACGCCGCATGCCCGCAGCGGCGCGATCCCGCGCGCCGGCTGCTGGGCCGCACGCAACTCGACTGGCTGCGCGGCGAAATCACGCATTCCGATACGCGCTGGAACTTCGTCGTGCAGCAGACGCTGTTCTCGCCGCTGAATCGCGACGCCGGCGGCGCGCGCTACTGGACCGACGGCTGGGACGGCTATCCGGCCGAGCGCGCGCGCGTGCTGAAGCTGCTCGCCGGCGCGCGCCCACGCAACCCGGTCATCCTCGGCGGCGACGTGCACGCCAACTGGGTGTGCGATGTCAAGCGCGACTACGACGATCCGCGTTCGGCCACGATCG
>JAKORH010000115.1 GCA_029777935.1 Pseudomonadota bacterium | reverse complement strand
TCGCGCGCGTGACGCCCGAGCACAAGCTGCGCGTCGTGGAGGCGCTGAGGCGCGCAGGCGAAGTCGTCGCGGTGACCGGCGACGGCGTCAACGACGCGCCGGCGCTGAAGCGCGCCGACGTCGGCATGGCGATGGGTCAACGCGGCAGCGACGTCGCGCGCGAAGTCGCGGACCTGGTGCTGACCGACGACAACTTCGCCACGATCGTCGCCGCGATCGAGGAAGGCCGCAGCATCACCGAGAATATCCAGAAGTTCATCCGCTTCTTCTTCTCGACCGACCTGGCGCTGGTGCTGCTAATCGTGCTCGGCCTCGGCATCGGGCTCGCGCACGGCTTCACCGAGGCGGGCGGGCTGCTGTTCCTGCCGCTGACCGCGGTGCAGCTCCTGTGGATCAACGTGGCGGCCGACGGGCCGCCCGCGCTCGCGCTCGCGCTCGATCGCAATCCCGACGTGATGCGCGCGCCGCCACGCCCGCTCCACGCGCCGCTGCTCGATCGCGCGGCGCTCGTCTTCATCGCGGTCAGCGGCCTGGCCAAGGCGCTTGCGGGCGCGGCGCTGCTGCTACTGCTGCCGCTCTATGGCGCTGATCTCGCCGTCACGCGCACGGCGGTGTTCCTGCTCGAATCGCTGGCGCAGATTGTCTATGTGTATCCGGCGCGGGCCGTCAGTGTGACGCCGCAGCCCAACGCGGCGCTGCACGCGGTGGTTGCGCTCGGCGTGGCAGTGCAGGTCGCGACCGTCCTGGTCCTACCGCTGCGCGAGTTGCTTGGCCTTTCGACGCTCGCGCCCTTGCTCTGGGCCGCGGTCGCTTTCGCGTTCGCGTCGACGTGGGCCGTGGCCGAGGCGACCGGGCGCGGCGGCGCGGTGCGCGTCGGCAGCGCCTCTGTCTGACGCTGGGTCGCCGCTGCGTTAGCTGCTTTTGTCCGGCGGCACCAGCGTCACCGGAACGCGCGCCTGCCGCAACACGTCGCCGGCCACCGAGCCGAACAACAGGCGTCCGAGCGCGCCGAGGTTGCGTGTGCCCATCACGATGCCGTGGCAGCGCCGCTCGTTGGCCACGCGCGCGATCACGTCGCCCGGGCAACCGAACGCAATCATGAATTCATACGAACAAGCCGAGCGATCGAGCACCGAGCGCGATGCCGACGCGGCTCGCTCGCCGCATTCCTTCAAGTGATCGCGCGCCGCCTTGTTGTGCAGGCCATGCTTGAAGCGGCGCTCGAGCGACTGTTGAACGTTCAGCAGCAGCAGGTGTGTGCCGGGCTGGCTGCGCGCCAGCGCACCGGCATAGCGGACGGCCGAAACCGCCGCGGCCGAATCGTCGACAGGTACAAGCAGGGTCGTCATCATTCTAGGTGCCTCGTCCTCTACCGGAAGAAGAGCAGGCTGATCAGCAGAAACACGGGCAGCAGAACGCTCAATGACCATCCCATATAGCCGACGAACCCCGGCATGCGCACGTGGCGCGTCTGCGCGATCCAGCGCACCATGAAGTTCGGTGCATTGCCGATGTAGGTCATTGCGCCCATGAAGACCGCACCGGCGGATATCGCAGTCAGTGTCGTCGCCAGCGGCCCCATCAGCTCGACAGGTTCACCGCCGGCGAGATTGAAGAACACGAGATAGGTCGGCGCATTGTCGAGCACGCTCGACAGCAGGCCGGCGGTCCAGAAATACACGCCCGGAAGCGGCGCACCGTCGGCGCCGGTCACCACCCCGACGAGCGGGGCCATGAAGCCGTCCCGGCCGGCGCGCAGCACCGCGATCGCAGGGATGATCGTCAGGAAGATCGCGGCGAAAAGCTTCGCCACTTCGATCATCGGGCCCCAGTCGAACTGATGGGCGGCGCGCACCGCTCTGGGCGTCAGCCGCCACGACGCCCACGTGATCGCGAGCAGCGCGAGGTCGCGCACCACGTTTTGCAGGTGCAATTCCGTCTCCGCCACGACCAGGCTCAGCTCGGGCTCCCACGCGCCGGACAGCAGCACGGTAGCGATGATCGCGGCGAGCAGCAGAAAGTTGACCTTGCCCTGGATCGTGATGCGCGTTCCGCCCTGGAATTCCTTCGCGGTGTGGCGCACCTCTTCCCTGCGCGCGAAGTACCAGCGGTCGAGCAGATAGAACACTCCGAGCAGCATCAGCGCCGCAGTCAGCGTCGGTCCCAGCATTGCCCGCGTGGTCCAGAAGAAGTCCACACCCTTCAGAAACCCTATGAAAAGCGGCGGATCGCCGAGCGGCGTCAGCCCACCGCCGATGTTGGCCACCAGGAAGATGAAGAAGATGACGACGTGCGTGCGGTGCCGCCTGCCCTCGTTGGCGGCCAGCAGCGGGCGGATCAGCAGCATCGCCGCGCCAGTCGTGCCCATCACGCTCGCCAGCAGCGTGCCGAGCGCGAGGATCGCGGTGTTCACTTCGGCGCTTGCGCGCACGTGGCTGCGGATGTGGATGCCGCCTGCCACCGTGAACAGCGCCAGCAGGAGAATGATGAAGGGCAGGTACTCGGTCAGCAGTGTGTGCACGACCGCGTGCCATGCCTGGTCGATGCCGAACTGCTTCGCGAACGGAACGACGAACGCCAGCGCCCAGAACGCCGACGCCTTGCCGTAGTGCCGATGCCAGAAGTCCGGCGCGGTCAGCGGCACCAGCGCGATCGACAGCAGCACGCCGACGAAGGGCAGCACCCAGATCGGCGACAGCAGGTTGCCGTTGACCGGCGCGGCTTCGGCGGCGAAGGCGGGCGCGCACAGCAAACAGCTTGCCGCGACTCCGGCTGCGCGCGATGTCATCTCGGGCTCGCCTGCGGCCTAAGCGACCACGGTCACGGGCCGCTCGTGCCCGATCGATCGATGCGCCGCCTCCGGCAGCAGTATGCGGTCGACGTCGCGGCGATGTAGCGCATGCTCCAGCTCCTTGATGTGATCGCCGACGACGATGGTCGAGTGATACGGCACCGATGCGGCCGCCAGCAGCGGCCCGAGCCGGGCGATCCACACCAGCGCGGATTCGCGCGCGATTTCGTCGGCCAGCGCAGGCGCGACCGAGTAACGTCCATTCGCGGCCGCGACCGGTGCGACGATCGCGAGCAGCTCGACCTGGCAGTCCGACTTCTCCGGTTCGCCAAGCAGGCGACGGACCGCGCGCTCAGCGCCGTCGGGTTCCGTGAAGGGAATGAGTACCTTGATCATGACCCTCCCACACTGGCTAATGGGAGAGCGAACGACGCGCTCTGCCCATGCCGGAAGGGTAGGCAAGCTGCCGCTGCAGCAACAGCAGCAAAGCCCGCGCGGGAAGCCCCTGAGGGATTCCCGCTAGCGCGGCGCGTCGAGGTCGATCGACAGCCGGATCAGATCAGCGAGGCGCTCGACCTGCAGCTTCTCCATCAGGCGGGCCTTGTAGCCCTCGACGGTGCGCGTGCTCAGGCCGAGCCCAGCCGCGATCTCGCGGTTGTGTCGTCCGGCGATGACCAGTTGCAGCACCTCGCGCTCGCGCGGCGTGAGCTTGGCGACGCGGGCCTGCAACTGCTCGCGATGGGCGCGCTTCGAATCGATTTCCTTCCCGAGCGAAAGCGCAGCCTCGAGCACCTTGCGCAGCTGTTTGCGATCGACCGGTTTCTCGAGAAAGTCGAACGCGCCCGCCTTGAACGCGGTGCGCGCCGCCTCGACGTCGCCGTGCGCAGTCAGGATGATGATCGGCATCGTGATGCCGCGCGCCGTGAGCCGCTGCTGGACTTCGAGGCCGTCCATGCCGGGCATGCGCAAGTCGAGCAGCACGCAGCCGTGCCCCGGCGCCTCGACCTCATCGAGGAACGCTGCGCCGTCGGCGAACGCGCGCACCGCGTAGCCGCGCAATTCGAGCAGCAGCGACAGCGCGTCGCGCACCGACGGATCGTCGTCGACGATGTAGATGGTCTGGATGTTCGACCGTCCCGTCACGCGTGAGGCTCCGTGGCGGGCAGTTCGAGGTGGAACGCCGCCCCGCTCCCGGCGGCTTCGTGCCAGAGACGGCCGCCGTGCGCTTCGACGATCGACTTGCTGATAGCGAGCCCGAGCCCCATGCCGTCCGGCTTGCCCGAGGTGAACGCGCTGAAAAGCCGCTCGGCGATGTCGGCGGGCACGCCGGGCCCGGCGTCGGTCACGCTGATGCGGACCGCGTGCGCGCCGGCCGGCGCCGCGGCGAGCGTGAGCTGGCGCGTATCGGGTGCCACCTGCTTCAGCGCGTCGATCGCGTTGGCGATCAGGTTGTGCAGCACCATCTCGATCTGCACGCGATCGACGGCGACGTTCGGCAGCGGCCCGCACTGGACCTGCCACTGGACGCCGTGACGTATCAAGCGCCGCTGGTTCGATTCGATGGCGCTCTGCAGAATCGCGCGCACATCGGTCGGTACGATCCGGCTCGTCCCGAAGCGAAAGAACGCGCGCAGGCGCCGCACCACCTCGCTCGCGCGCCGGACGTCGGCGGCCGCTTTGTCGATCGTGCCGCGCACGCGATCCAGCGCCGGGCTGCGATCGGCGAGCATCATCTGGCACGCCTCGACGTAGCTGTCGATCGCGAACAGCGGCTGGTTCAGCTCGTGCGCGAGCGCGGAAGCAATCTCGCTCGCGGCGGCCAGCCGCAGGCTGCGATCGAGCTCCTCCTGTTTGATGCGCAACTGTTCTGCGGCGCCTCGCTGTTCCGATACTGCCACACCGAGAAACAAGCCGGTCAATGCGACCGAGAGCAGCAGAAACTGAAACTGCAGTACCGATTCAGCTTCGTAGCCGCGCGCGAGCATGGCGACGATCATCCCGACCTGGACCAGCGCAGTCGCAATGACCGTCCCTTCGACGCCATGCCGCATGGCGACCCAAATGAGCGGCAGGAACAACAAGTAGAAAAGCTTGAGCTCCTCCGCCTTTCCCACTCCGAAGACGAGCGCAACAGAAATTACGACGGCCAGCACCTGCGCGGCCGCTTCGACCCCTCCGGCCAGAAGTCGAGGTCGAGGCCACCGCGAAAACACCAGCAACAGAGGCGTCGTCACGAAAATTCCGAGCAAGTCACCGATCCAATACTGGGTCAAAGCCTTTGTCGCCACGGCAGCATCGAGCAGATTAACGCCGCGCAGAAGGCCCACCACGGCGAAAGTGAGCAGCGCGGTGGCCACTGCGGCCGCGGCGACGAAGATCGCGGCGTCGCGCCGACTGGAGAAGTTGGCATCGAAGCGAAGGGGCCCCCTTAGAACAATGGCGAGGACCGAGTACGCGGCCACTGGCAACGCGGGCATAAGGAACAGCAGCACCGGTCCTGAGTGAACTCCCCGAACCAGGAGCTCGGCAGCGAATGTCGCGATGAATGCCCAAGGGGCGCATTGCGGGCCAAATCGAAGCAGCAAAGCAAGGCTCAGGCCGGGCGGCGGATTCCATGGCGTAATTGCAAACGGGGGCACCGCGGGATAGATGTAACTGGCCCAGTCCAGCAGCAAATAGGCAAGGACGTATGTGCCGATCACGGAGGGCGGAGCGGCGGCGATATAACGGCGGATGACCGACGGATTCGTCATTCGCGGACCGGTGGCTGCGACAATTGTGACGGAAGCGAGCGCCCTTGCCCACGTTCTGTGGGACCCCATGACGGGGCAAGGGCCGAGCGGTCGCGTCGCGAACTCGGCGCGCAGGCTCGCGGCTGAACGGCAGGGTTGGCGTTTGGTCTGATGCCGAGGCGAATCACTTCGACAAACGAAGGTCCTGAGCTGCGGCGCGGGAATCGCGGGGCTGACGGCGCCCCTCTGCCTGCGGCAGCACAGTCAAGAAGTATTGATCGTGGAGAAATCACCCTCGTTGTGCGATGACGCCGACGGGTTCGATTTCTTCGGCGCCGGCTTCAATGCATCGAAGAGGCTGGGTCTGCTGCCGGAACTGGAGTCAATTCACTACCGAATTTGGCGCCTCGTCTTCGTCGATGGCGTCGGGCGCGACAGGGTGGCGATTCTCTA
>JAKORH010000114.1 GCA_029777935.1 Pseudomonadota bacterium | reverse complement strand
GTAAGCCGGGGCCGGGGCGACAAGGCTCACACGCCGCGCTCGAAGAACGCCAGCAGCCGCCCCGCAAGGAAGTCGCCCGTGAACCCGATGTGCCCGCCGTGCTCCTGCTGCTCCAGATGCACGGCGCGCGACACCGCGTCCGCGCGCGGCAGGCTCTCCACCGGTACGAACGGATCGTTCAGCGCATTCAGCACGAGGTGCGGCACGCGCACGCCGCCGAGCCAGGGCTTGCCCGAGGCGCGCGCCCAGTAGTCGTCCGCGTCGCGGAAGCCATGCACCGGCGCCGTGTACTCGTTGTCGAAGTCGTGCAGGTTGCGCGCCGCGCGGATCGCGTCGGTGCGGGCAATGCCGGGGAACGCCGCGATCTTCGCCAGTGCCTTGGCGCGCAGTGTGACGAGGAATGCCTTCGTGTACACGAGGTTGAAGCCGCGCGCGAGCGCCGCGCCGCCCGCGGTCAGGTCGAGCGGACTGCCGATCGACGCGGCGGCTGCGACGAACTGCGCGTCTTCGGCGCGCTCGCCGAGCCATTTGGCGAGCACGTTGCCGCCGAGCGAGACGCCGGCCGCGTGCAGTCTCGCGGCTGGCCAGCGGGCGCGCACGCGCCGCAGGATCCAGTCGGCCTCGTCGGAGTCGCCCGAGTGGTACGCGCGCGGCAGCTTGTTCGGTTCACCGGAGCAGCCGCGGAAATGCGGTACCAGCGCGCGCCAGCCGCGATCGGCGAACGCGCGCATCAGCGCACGCGCGTAGTGGCTGTCCGAACTGCCTTCGAGCCCGTGGAACAGCACCAGCACTGGCGCGTCCACGGCACCGGGCTCCGGCCGCGCGAAGTCGACGTCGATGAAGTCGCCGTCCGGCGTATCCCAGCGCTCACGCCGATAGCGGACGCGGGGCAGTGCCAGCAGCTTGGCCGGCACGATCGTCTGCAAATGCCCGCCGGGCATCCACCACGGCGCCCAATAGCTCGAACCGTTGGTCTTCATGTTCACGCGTCCGCTCCAATCCACGGATCACGGATCACGACAGAAGTTCAGTGCAGCGGCCCGGTCGGCGCCTCGAAATCCTCGATCGGTCCCTCGGACGCCGCCGACCCGTGGTGCAGCGCCATCTTCCACCCCGCCGGCGTCTTCACGTAGCCATTGGTGGCGATCACGTGCACGATCCGCTGCTGTCCGCCCTGCTCGACGACGATCTCCTCGATCACGCTGTGCAGCGCGACCGTGGGCGTCTCCAGCGTCTTGCGCGCCTGCGCGCGGATGCGCAGCGCGCCGCTGCCGAGGATCGCCGCCCACGACGCGCGCACCGCCGGAAAGCCGATCAGGCGCGCCCGGCCCGGGTGCACGCAGACCACGTCCTCGTCGTCGTGGAGCAGGTCGGTCAGCGCGTCGAGGTCGCCCGACTCGAGCGCCTCATAGAACGCCTGCTCGCACTCGGCCGAGGAGGTGAACAGCAGCGGCTTGGTCAGGCGCGACATCGCGACGCGAAGCGGATCAGTGAGCTGCGGTGTCATCCCCGCGAAAGCGGGGATCCAGTGCCATGCGTCGAAAGATGCTGAATTCCCGCTTTCGCGGGAATGACACCTGCGTGCCGCAGAACATCAACCGCATTCCGCAAGCTAGCGTCGCACCGGCGAAGGCCGGTGCCCAAGTCATGGCGCTGGCAATTGGGCCCCGGCCTTCGCCGGGGCGACGAGCGCGCGCGCTGGGCTTCATCTCAGGGGTGATGCCCCTTGATGGCCTCGCCGGGCTTCAGGCGGTACCGGGTGCCGCAGTACGGGCACATCGCCGCGCCGGTGGTCGCGACATCCAGGAACACCCGCGGATGATGACTCCATCGCGGCATCTGCGGATTGGGGCAGAACGCCGGCAGGTCCTTCGCCGCGAGTTCGACCACGGGGAGTTCGGCGGTGGTCGTCATACCTTCGTCAACCAGTGCTTGAACTTGGCGTTGCGGCCGTTGACCGCGTCGAAGAACAGGTTCTGGATCTTCTCCGTGACAGGTCCGCGCGAACCCTTGCCGATCGTGCGGCCGTCCAGTTCGCGGATCGGCGTGACTTCCGCCGCCGTGCCGGTGAAGAACGCCTCGTCCGCGAGATACACGTCGTCGCGCGTCATCGGCATCTGCGTGACCGTCTTGCCGATCTCGCGAGCAAGTTCGATGACCGAGCGGCGCGTCACCCCGATCAGCCCCGACACCATCTGCGGCTCGAAGATCTCGCCGTCGCGGACGATGAACAGGTTCTCGCCCGCGCCCTCGGCGACGAAACCCTGCGTATCGAGCAGCAGCGCCTCGTCATAGCCGTGGTTGGTCGCCTCGAGGTTCGCCAGCACCGAATTCACGTAGTGGCCGGCCGTCTTCGAGCGCACCATCGAGACGTTGATGTGGTGGCGCTGATAGGAGGAAGTCTTCACGCGGATGCCCTTCTGCAACCCTTCCTCGCCCAGGTACGCGCCCCACGGCCAGGCGGCGATCGCCACGTGCACGCGCGCGCCCTTGGGGCTGACGCCCATCTTCTCGCTGCCGTAGAACACCAGCGGCCGCAGATAACACGAGTCGAGCTTGTTGGCGCGCACGACCTCGCGCTGCGCCTCGTTCACCTGCTCCTGCGCGTACGGGATCTCCATCATGAAGATCTTGGCCGAGTTGAAAAGGCGCTCCGTGTGCTCCTTCAGGCGGAAGATCGCGGTGCCGTCGGCGGTCTTGTATGCGCGTACGCCCTCGAACACCGCCAGCCCGTAGTGCAGCGAATGCGTCAGAACGTGCGTGGTCGCGTCGCGCCATGGCACGAGCTTGCCGTCGTACCAGATCCATCCATCGCGGTCGGCCATCGACATGGGCAGTCTCCGGTTGGTTGCGGTTGCAATCGAACAGGCGCGAATTGTAGCGACGGCGGGAAACGCCGACCCGATACTATTGCGCGGAAGGAAAACCGATGTCCGACTCGTCGCTCGCGAAGAAGCAACTTGCGCTGCTGGTCACCTGCCAGGCGCTGCTGTACGTCAACAACGTCACGCTGATCTCGGTCAACGCGCTGACCGGAATGCTGCTGTCGCCGAACCCGCTGTTCGCGACGGTGCCGATCACCACCTACATCATCGGCTCGTCGCTGACCACGCTGCCGGCGTCGTTCGCGATGGCGCGCTGGGGCCGGCGCGCGGGCTTCATGTTCGGTTCGCTGATGGGTCTGGCCGGCACGCTGCTGGCGGCCGGCGCGATGTTCGTCCACAGTTTTGCGCTGCTGTGCACCGGCACGTTCGTGATCGGGCTGTACAACGCCTTTGCGCAGTATCTGCGGTTCGCCGCCGCCGACGTGGCCGACGCGTACGACAGTCGGCTCAAGGAGCGCGCGATCTCGTGGGTGCTGGCCGGCGGGCTGGCCGGCGGCGTGATCGGGCCGGAGATGAGCAAGCTCACGCGCGAGGCGTTGCCGATCACCTTCGCCGGTACCTATGTCGGGCTGTCGATCGTAGCCGCGATCGCGTGCCTGATCGCCAGCCGCCTGCGCATACCGCAGGTGGCGCATGCCGGCACCGGACCGACGCGGCCGTTGAAGGAAATCGCCGCGCAGCCCTCCTTCATCGTCGCCGTGCTGGTCGGCGCGGTCAGCTACGGCGCGATGAACCTGCTGATGACCGCCACGCCGCTGGCGATGAAGGTGTGCGGCTTCGGATATCCCGATTCCGCCGACGTGATCAAGTGGCACGTGGTGGCGATGTTCGCGCCGGGGTTCGTGACCGGCAGCCTGGTCAGGCGCTTCGGCATGCTGCGGATCATGACCATCGGCTGCGTGCTGATGTTCGGCACGATGGCGGTCGCGCACGCCGGCGTCACCTATTGGCATTTCTGGACCGCGCTGGTGCTGCTCGGCGCCGGCTGGAACTTCATGTTCGTCGGCGCCACCACGCTGCTGACGACCACCTACACCGCGGGCGAGAAGGCCAAGGTGCAGGGCGTAAACGACCTGGCGGTGTGGACCACGATGATCACGTCGTCGGCCTCGTCGGGCGCGCTGATCTCGTCGACCGGATGGACCGATCTGAACCTGTACGCGCTGCCGGCGGTCGCGGCTGCGCTGGCCGCGATCGTTTGGCTGAAGGCGCGCCGCGCGCCGGCCGCCGCCGCCGCGTGATTCCGCTGCACTGGTTCGGGGCCGAGCCCGCGCAGGCGCGCGTGCGCCGCACTGCGCTGCTCGCGGGCGTGTGGCGCGCCGCGCCGTCGCTGGTGGCCACCGGCGTGTGGGGCATCGTCACCGGCGTGGCGATGGTCAACTCGGGGCTCGCGCCGCTGCAGGCGGCGGCCATGTCGCTGCTGGTGTTCGCCGGCAGCGCGCAGCTCGCGGCGCTGCCGCTGATGGCGGCCGCGGCGCCAGTCTGGGTCGTGCTGCTGACGGCGCTGGTGATCAATCTGCGCTTCGTGATCTTCTCCGCCGCGCTGTATCCCCACCTGAAACATCTGCCGCTGGCGCGCCGCGCACTGCTCGGCTACGTCACCGCCGACTTCAGCTTCGCGGTCGGCATGGCGCACTGGGACAAGGTGTCGCCCCAAGAGCGCGGTGCGCCCGAGCAGCTCGCGTTCCTGATCGGCGCCGCGGCGAGCACGTGGTTCGTGTGGCAGGCGACGTCGCTCGCCGGCGTGGCGCTCGGCGCGCAGATCCCGAGCGCCTGGGGGCTGGACTTCGTCATCGTGGTGTCGCTGATCGCGCTCGTGCTGCCGATGATCTCGAATCGGCCGGCGCTGGTCGGCGTGATCACGAGCGGCATCGTCGCGGTGCTCGCCGCTCCGCTGCCGCTGCGGCTCGGACTCGTGGTCGCGGTGATCGTCGGCATGCTCGCGGCGATGGCGGCCGACATCGCAGTGGAGAAGTCGTGAGCACATTGGCCGTCTGGATCACGATCGCCGGACTGGCGCTGGTGACGGTCGTTACGCGCAATTTCTTTCTGGTGCTCGGCGATTCGGTACGGCTGCCCGAGCGCGTGCGGCACGCGCTGCGCTACGCGCCCGCCTGCGCGCTGACCGCGCTGATCGCGCCGGAAGTGCTGACGCAGCACGGCGCATGGGCGATCGCGTTCACGAATCCCAAGCTCGTCGGCGCGATCGTGGCGATCGTCGTGATGCTCTCCTCGCGCAACACGCTGGCGACGATGGCACTCGGCATGACCGCGTTCCTGCTCGTGCGCGCCTGGACATGAGCACCACCCGCGGCCGCGCGCGCATCCCGGCGAGCATCTGGGCGCTGGGCTTCGTCAGCCTGCTGATGGATGTCTCGTCCGAGATGATCCATTCGCTGCTGCCGCTCTTCATGGTGTCCGTGCTCGGCGCGAGCGCGCTGGCGGTCGGGCTGATCGAGGGCGCGGCCGAGGCCACCGCGCTGATCGTCAAGGTGTTCTCCGGCGCGCTGTCCGATTACCTCGGCAAGCGCAAGCTGCTGGCGGTGCTCGGCTACGCGCTCGGCGCGTTCACCAAACCGGTGTTCGCGCTGTCGTCTAGCCTCGGCTGGGTGTTGACGGCACGCGTGACCGACCGCATCGGCAAGGGCGTTCGCGGCGCGCCGCGCGATGCGCTGATCGCCGACCTCGCGCCGCCGCAGATCCGCGGCGCGGCGTTCGGACTGCGGCAGTCGCTCGACACCGTCGGCGCCTTCGTCGGCCCGTTGCTCGCCACCGTGCTGATGCTCGCGTGGGCGAACGATTTTCGTGCGGTGTTCTGGTTCGCGGTGATTCCCGGCCTGCTGTCGGTGGCGCTGCTCGCCTTCGGCGTGCGTGAGCCCGAGCACGCCGGCGGCACGAAACGCACCAACCCGATCCACGGCGACAGCCTCGCGCGCTTGCCGCGTACCTACTGGGCCGTGGTCGCCATCGGCGCGGTGTTCACGCTGGCGCGCTTCTCCGAGGCGTTTCTGGTGCTGCGCGCGCAGCAGGGCGGCATGCCAGTCGCGTGGGTGCCGCTGGTGATGGTGGCGATGAATCTCGTGTACTCGGCGGCCGCGTATCCGTTCGGCTGGCTCGCCGACCGCGTCAGCCACGCGAAGCTGCTGATGGCGGGCCTCGTCGTGCTGATCGCCGCCGACCTCGTGCTCGCCTCCGGCAATCACTGGTCGGTCGTGGTCGGCGGCGTACTGCTGTGGGGCCTGCACATGGGCATGACGCAGGGATTGCTGGCGACGATGGTCGCCGACACCGCACCACCGGATCTGCGCGGCACGGCGTTCGGGTTCTTCAATCTCGTCAGCGGCGTGGCGATGCTCGCGGCCAGCGCAATCGCAGGATTCCTCTGGGATCGGTACGGCGCGGCGTTCACCTTCTATGCGGGGGCGCTATTTTGCGCACTGACGATGGCAGGGCTGCGACTCGCGTCGTCATCGGCACGGGAGACGAACTGAGTGACCGCTGATGCGTCTGCCAGTGCTTCCAGCCGTCCCGCTCGTACAACTTACTTCACGCTCGGCGGACTGAGCCACTGCAATCGAACCGCAGCCGCCCGATCACGTTCGCCGACGCGTTCGTAGAGGTCGGCCATCTGTTTCCAGTACGCGAGATTCATCGGCTCGATCTTCGTCGCTCTCTCCGTCAACGAGACGGCCTCTCTCAGGTCCTCCTTCGACGCCTTGGGCGAAGCCATCAGCTTCGCCGCCGACGCCAGCGCCGGCGCGTGGTCCGGCCAGCGCTTCAGGACGGCCTTGAATGACGAGACCGCGTCGCCGTCACGATTGCGGGCGTGCATCGCTTCGCCCGTAAAGTAAAGCGCGAGCGGATCGTCTGGCCGTGCCTTGAGAACGCTCTTGAACATCGCATCGGCTTCGCTGGCGGAACCGCCCCTGAGCCGCAGGATGCCCTGCGTCATCGTCGCATAGTAGTTGGGCGCGCCCTCCGCTTCGCGCAGGCGCTGCAGCGCTTTGCCGGCAGCTTCCTTGTCGTTGCGGACCGCGGCGCACAGACCGAATACGCCCAGCGCATCGACATTTCTTTCCTGTCGCGCCAACACGTTCGTCGCAATGCTGCAGGCCTTGCGCCACACACCGAGCCGCAGCGCACTGTCGAGCGCCGCCGAGGGATCGCCAGCGGGGTTGGCATCGAGCAAGCGCATATCGGACGCCGGACCGCCAGTCAGGTCGGCACTCGGCGCCTTCTGGTCCGATCCGATCAGGGCCGCGTTCCCTGACAGCGCCGATACCGAACATAAGGCTGCTAACAGCCATGTGGCACACCACGAAGTCCGGCGAGCATTCGACATGATCAAATTCCGCTTTTCGGCGCCGGCCGCGCCGCTGTGCATCTTGGACTTAGCCATGCGCACGCCATTGCCGGGCGTCAAAAAGAACAACGGCGGCCGCGCACGGCCGCCGTCGTCGACTGCCTGGTCGGTCTACTTGGCGTTCCGCCGACGCAGGCCGGCCAAACCCACCAGGCCGAGCGCGATCAAGCCGAGCGTCGCGGGCTCGGGCGCCGGCTGCGGCGGAATCTCGGTTCCGCCCAGGATCGGCAGGTAGAAGGCGGTTGCAAGAGGTCCAGTCCAGTAGTCATAACCTGTCCAGCTACCGTTGGCGTTCTGATGGTTGACGAGCCACTGGTTGTAGTCCTGCCACCAGTTGCAGGCGCCGCTTGGCGGATTGGCCGGGCCGCCGCACGCCGGATCGAGGAGGTTCGTGATCGTGCTCGTGTCATTGAGACCGACCGTCAGCTCCAGTCCCTTGTATTCGGCCCACATCGCATAGGGCTGGCCGAAGTTGCCGTACCACGTGCCGTTCGCGCCCTGAGTCCAGTTGGCATTGAGATAGTTGAGTGCGGCTTGCGCGGCGGGATCGCTGGCGCTCTTGCCGACGAAATCCAGGCTCAACAGGAGTCCGCCGGTGTCGGCGTGATCGCACGGAGCGACGGACGGCTGATAGCAGGCTACGCCGCTGGCGGCCTGAACTGCCGGGAGCCAGTGACTTGCAAGGTCATCCTTGACGATCTGCGGCGTGGAGGCACCGATTGTCTGGTCGTAGATCATTGCAATGACGGCCCACTGGGTCGTGGACATATCCGAATCGCCGTTGCCTGGCAGGTAATAGCGCCACCCCCCTTCTCGGTTGCCGTTGATGTTTGTGCTCTGGCTCGCCGCGAACATGTTCGTGATGCCTTGTGCGATTTCCGTCCAGGTCCGATTGGCCAGCGGGCCGCTGCTTGTCGCTACGCTGCCGGCACCCTTGGTCGCGGCGTAGAGCGCCAGCGCAGGCGCGACGAGTCCCGTCGTATAGGTGTCCTCGTTATTGAAGGCTTGCCAGGACACGCCAAGACAGCTGCCGCTGCCGCCGGGACAGATATTGGAACCGTTGTTCCTCGTGCTTACGCTGGTCGTCGAGGCGTTGGCGAGGAGGTAGGCGATGGCGTTATCGATCTTCGCCTGGTAGGCGGCGGCGTTGGCGCCCCAATGGCTCTGCTGGCTGAGCATCGCGAACACAGCCGCGCCGGTCGCCGCCGGCTCGTACCCGCCGTACGACCATGATCCGTTCGCGAGTTGGCTGCCGGCGAGATACGTCAATCCGTTTTCGATCGCCGTATCGATCTGCGCCGTGGTGGCCGCCATCGCCGTCGATGCCATCCATGCCGCGCATGCAAGACTGACTGCGAGTGAGAATTTCTGCCTTTTCATTGCCTTCTCCCGTGTAGAGCGACTTCGCGTTCTTGCGATCCATCCTTGGTTCAGCAAGAAGGGTGCCACGGGAGGGGACCACCGAATTCAACGAGTAATCAATGGCTTCGGTCCGCGCGGAAAGCAGATGCCCGCCACATGTAAAGCGGGCCGACGGCGATAGTGATCCGGGTCAAGTTCAGTTCTCGTTCGCAGGCCAGCGCCGCGCAGCGAATCCGCTTCGCTCGTCCTGCACGATCGCGCTCTCCACACCGATTGATTTCGCGCGAAGCCGCGCCATGGCTCGCGTGAAGCGGCGGTCAGGCTGCAAACACCGCGAGCAGTACGCGCGAATGAAAGGCACTGCGGAGGCGCGGTGCTGTAAAGAAACTCGACGAACGCTGCGCGCGCGCAGCGAAGTTGACGCGGGTCACTTGTAATCGCGAACGGGCGTTGCTAGGCGCTGCGCGCGAGCGACTGGAGCGCCGGCGGAAAGACCTGCTCCCACAGCGCGCGAATCGCATCGATGCGCCGCTGCACCTGTTCGGGCGGCACCCGCGCGTACTGCGCATTGGCGAGCCGCAGCCGATGCTGCAGCCACCGGTACTCGCGATAGGCGTTGCCGCACGCGGTCGCGAGCGCGGCGTCGATCAGTCCCAGCTCGCCCGCGATCCGCAGCAGCGCGATGTTGCCGAGGTTGCCGAGCAGCCGCGGTTCGCCGTGCGCGTACGCACGGACGAGGTACTGCACGATGAATTCGACGTCGACCATGCCGCCGGCGTCGTGCTTCAGATCGAACAGGTCCGAGCGGTTCGGATGCCCGTCGTGCATGCGCTGGCGCATCTTCAGAACCTCGGCGGCGAGTTGCGCGCGGTCGCGCGGCCGCGCCAGCACCTCGGCGCGCAGCTTCTCGAAACGCTCGCCCAGCCGCGCGTCGCCGGCGCAGAAGCGCGCGCGCGTCAGCGCCTGGTGCTCCCACACCCACGCGCCGTGGCCGTCGTCGTTGCGCTGGTAGCGCTCCAGCGCCGCGAACGGCGACACCAGCAGCCCCTTCTCCCCGTCGGGCCGCAGCCGCAGGTCGACGTCGAACAGCGTGCCGCTCGAGGTCTGCGTCGACAGCCACAGCAGCAGG
>JAKORH010000113.1 GCA_029777935.1 Pseudomonadota bacterium | reverse complement strand
TTGATGTGCGACAGCGAGTTCCAGAAGGCTTCGGCGGTCTGGCCCGAGAGCGTGCGCCCGGAAGCGTCGGTGATCGTGCCGGAGATCATCACCGGCCAGCGGCGGCCAGTCGCTTCGAAAAACTGTTCGATGGCGAACAGCGCGGCCTTGGCGTTGAGGGTGTCGAAGATCGTTTCGACGAGCAGGATGTCGGCGCCGCCGTCGGTGAGGCCGCGAATCGCCTCGGTGTAGCTGACGACGAGGTCGTCGAAGCTGACGTTGCGATAGCCGGGGTCGTTGACGTCGGGCGAGATCGACGCCGTGCGCGAGGTCGGGCCGAGGACGCCGGCGACGAAGCGCGGCTTTGCCGGATCCTTGGCAGTGAACTCGTCGCACGCCTCGCGCGCCAGTCGCGCGCCGGCGACGTTCAGCTCATAGACGATGGCTTCGAGGTGGTAGTCGGCCTGCGACAGCGACGTGGCGTTGAAGGTGCAGGTTTCGAGGATGTCGGCGCCGGCCGCCAGATATTCGGCGTGGATGCCGCGAATGACCTCGGGCTTGGTCAGCAGTAGCAGGTCGTTGTTGCCCTTGAGGTCGAACGGGTGGTCGGCAAAGCGCGTGCCGCGGTAGTCGGCCTCCTGCAACTTGTGCCGCTGGATCATCGTGCCCATCGCGCCGTCGAGGATCAGGATGCGCTGTTGCAGGAGGGCGGTGAGTTCGGCGGAGCGATCTGGCTGCATTGGTAAACCTCGAAAATGAAAAAACCCGTTCAGCCTCATCAGCGAACGGGTTTCGGAAAATCGTCGAATCACGCGCGCTTTAGCCAGATTTGTAACGCGCCTGCAAGCTGAACTTCAAATCGGCGCGGACCGGAAAACCGGCCAAGCAAGGGCGTGAATCTACGCGGCAAGCCCTTGATTGTCAATCCAAAGCGCCTTGCGCAGCGGACTCTTCAGGGTGAGCATCAAGCGCCTGCGGCCGCGTCGTATTTGCCGAGGTGATACCAGTCGATCTTGCGCGTGCCGAGCATCAGGCCGGCGAGCGCGAGGAAGAGCAGCAGCGAGCCGAGGAGCAGCGCGTTCTGTTCCGAGCGCAGGATGCCGTAGAGCGCGGCGTACAGGATCGTCAGCGCGCCGCCGAAGCCGAGGCCGCGCCACCAGGCGCGCAGGATCGCCGCCAGATAGACGCCGATCAGGACGATCGATGCCGCCGCCGCGGCGAGGTAGGCGAGCGGGAAGGCGATGTGTTCGGAGAGACTGGTCAGCAGCAGGAAGAACACCGCCTGCGCCAGTCCGACGAGCAGGTACTGGATCGGGTGGATCGGCAAGGTGCGCAGGTGCTCGAACATGAAGAAGGCAGCGAAGCTGAGGACGATGAACAGCACGCCGTACTTCACCGCGCGCAGCGCCTGGCGATAGATGTCAACGGGATCGATCAGGCGCACTTCAAAGCCGTCGGCTCCCGCCTTGACCGGATCGCCCGCGGCGTTGGAGGCGAGCGCGGTGGTCGCCCAGCGCGCCGAGAAGCCGTCTTTCGCCACCTCACGGCTGCGCGGCAGATAGTTGCCGCCAAAGCTCGGATGCGGCCAGTTGCCTTTCAGCTCCGCCGTCGTCGTTTCGCCGACGGGGACGAAGTCGAAGCTGCCGGTGCCGGCGAGGGCCAATTCCACGCGGAAGGGGAGCGTCGCGGGACGCGCACCGTCGATCTGTTCGGCGAGCGCGTGGAAGCCGTTCCTTGCCTCGCCGGCCTTCGAGCCACGGTGCGGCGTGAGCGCCGCGCCGGCCAGCACGATCTTCGGCGCGCCCGTGATCCCGCGCGCGTCGGCGACGCTCACCGAGAGCACCGGTGCGCCCCACGACAAGACCGCATTCTGGCCGAGCGTCGGCAGCGCCGCGGGGCCGGGCAGGTCGAAGCTGCCGGTGATGCCGCCCTGCATTTCGAAGACGGCGGTTTCGTGCAGCCCGTAGGCGCGCTTCTCGACGTTCAGCCCACCCTTGAAGTCGAGCTGGCGCGGCAGGACGGTGATCGTGTGCGTGCGTTTTCGGCGCACCGATTTCTTGCGCGTCTCGCCGTTCACCTCCTCGACCTGCTCGTCGTCGTATTCCTCGACGACGGGAATCGTCAGCACCGGGCCGCTGACCGACTGCTCGCCGGCCGAACTGGCGGCGATCGCCCGGATGGCTTCGGCCCGGTGCAGCGTGCGCTCGTCGATCGTGTGCTCGATCATCGCGAGCGGGATCAGCAGCAGGGCGCCGATCAGCGCCAGCAGCGCACATTTCAGGAACAGCGGGTTCTTCATGGCTTGTCTCCGTGGGGTTGGGTCGGAGGCCAGTGTGGCCGGGCGATGTGTGCACCGGATGCGCCTGCATGAAGGGCGCGTGAAGCGAATGTGAAGCGCCTTCTGGCGCCGTGTTCAGGCGGCGGTTTGCTGGCCGGCGATGGTCAGCGTGGCGATTGCGCCGCCATCCGCCGCGTTGTCGAGCGAGACCTTGCCGTCGTGCAAAGTGGCGATCTCGCGCACGAGCGGCAGGCCGAGGCCGGTGCTCTTGGGCGTTCCATTGGGGCGGGGGAGCGAGAAGAAGCGCTCGAAGAGACGCGCGCGGGCGTACTCGGGAATGCCGGCGCCGTGATCGCGTACGCCAAGGACAATCTGCCCGCCTCCTGCCGTCGCGGTGATCTCGACGGTGCTTCCCGCCGGGGAGAAGTCCAGGGCGTTCTGCACCAGATTGCCCAGCGCGAGACCGAGCAGGAAACGATCGCCGTGCGCCGTGAGGCTCGCATCGGCGGCCGAGAACGAAAGCGAGACATCGCGTTGTTCGGCGAGGGGCGCCAGGGCTTCCTCGATAGTGTCGAAGAGCGCCTTGAGCGGGAATTGCGCACGCGATTCGAGTTGTCTCAGCTGTTCGAGCTGGGCGAGGCGCAGCAGCTTGTCGATCAGCGCCTGCAGACGTTCGCTTTGTGCCTGCACATTGGCGGCGAAGCGCTGCCGTTCGGCCGGCGGAAGGTCGTCCTCACCGAGCAGCTCGGCGGCGCCGCGGATGGCGGCGAGCGGGCTCTTCATCTCGTGCGTCATGTGCTGGACGTAGTGCTCAACGTAGGCGCGGCCGTCGACTTCATCCCTTAACTGCGCGAGCGCGCGCGCCAGCGTGCCGATCTCGTCCTTGCCCTTCGCCGGCGGTTCGGCCGGTTGGCCGGCCGCGAGGGCGCGCGCGTAGCGGACGAGGCGTCCGAGCGAAACGCTGAGCCAGGCGGTGAACAGTCCGCCGATCAGCAGGGTCGCGCCAAGGAGCAGCAGCCCTTGCCGGAGCACCGCGTTCTCGCCGCGGGCGATGATCGGCGTCAGCGTGCGCGACGGCTTGGCGACGGTGACGACGCCGACGATCGCGCTGCCGGGGTCGTTCGTCTGATGGACGGGCGCGGCGACGTGCATGACGCTGCTCGTGCTGTCGTCGGGATCGTCGCGCGTCGAGCGGCTGCCGTATTCGCCGCGCAGCGTGCGGTAGACGTCGCGCCAGTCGCCGTAGTTCTCGCCGATGGCCTGGTGTTCGGAGTCGTAGCGCACGATGCCTTGTGCGTCGGTGACGTAGATGCGGAAATCGAGCGTCTGCTTTTCCAGCCCCCAGATCGTGGCCTTGACCGGGCGGCGGCGATACGCCTCGACGCTTTCGGAAAAACGTCCTGCCGGCAGGCGGTTGGCGAGCAGATCGTCGCGTGCGAGTTCGGCGAGCAGGTTGGCGCTGTCGACCATCACGTCCTCCACCGCGTCGCGCACGCCGGGTTTGACCTCGGAGACGAAGACGCGCAGGAGGAACCAGCCCGAGAGACCGACGATCAGGAAGTAGCCGAGGAAAACGCGCGCCCAGAGCTTCATGGCGCGAGGCTGTAGCCGATCCCGCGATGCGTGACGATGGGTTCGCCGATCGGGTCGACCGCGCGCAGCTTGGCGCGCAGCGTCTTGACATGGGTGTCGATGCTGCGGTCGCTCGTCTCGGGCGCCTCGGACCACACGCGGTCCATGATCTGCTCGCGCGTGAACACGCGGCCCGGTGACGAGAGCAGCAGCGCGAGCAGCAGGTATTCATAGCGCGTGAGGTCGAGCGTCTGTGCGCGGAAGACGATGCGCATGCCCGCCGCATCGTGCTGCCAGGTGGTCGCCGGCTCCATTGCTTCCGTGCCGCGCGAGCGTGCCTCGCGGCGGAGTATGGCGCGCACGCGCGCGGCGACCTCGCGCGGCGAGAAGGGCTTTGTCACGTAGTCGTCGGCGCCGAGTTCGAGGCCGAGGATGCGGTCGATCTCCTCGGCGCGGGCGGTGAGGAAGATGACCGGCACATCGCGCCGTTCGGGCAGGGCGCGGATCTGTTTCAGCACTTCGAAGCCCGTGGTGTCGGGCAGGCCGACGTCGAGGATGACGAGATCGGCTTCGGTCGCGCGGAGTGTGGCTATCGCTTCACTGCCCAGCGCGACGTGGCAGACGTCGAAGCCTTCGCTGCCCAGCGCGTAGAGCAGCGTATCGGCGATCGCCGGTTCGTCTTCGACGAGGAGGATTTTCTGGCGTTGCTTTGGAGGATGGGAGACGGGAACGACGGGACGAGCAACGCTACCCGAAAGTCATCCCGCCGCCAACAACGTCGGGCGTGTGTTCGGCCTTACTTCAGTGCGCCGAACACCTTCTTGAGCAGGCTCGAACCGGTGCCGATCGGGTCCTTGCGGATCGCTTTCTCCTGTTCGGCGATCATCAGGAAGAGCCCGTCCAGCGCCTTCTGGGTGACGTAGGTGTCGAGATCGGCGTCCTGCTCGCTCATCAGCCCGAGCTTCGCGGCCTGTCC
>JAKORH010000112.1 GCA_029777935.1 Pseudomonadota bacterium | reverse complement strand
GGATAGAGTACTGGCCTCCGAAGCCAGGGGTCGCTGGTTCGATCCCAGCCGGGCGCGCCATCTTTCCTGCCGCATGATCGATCCCGTTCGCCGTCTCGACTTCGGCCGCGTCAGTGTCTTCTTCGGCGAGAAGTCGGGCAAGTATCCCGACGGCAACCAGGTGATCGTGCGCGGCACCGACACGCACGTCGCGTTCGACACGCCGCTGGTGGCCAACCGCATCGGGCCCGAACTCGGCGACGCCGAACTCGTCCTGCTCGGACACGCGCACGAAGATCACATGGCCGGGCTGCACCGCCTGCCGAAGGCAGCGGTGCAGGTGCACGAGCGCGATCTCGACGCCGTGCGCAGCTGGGAAGGGCTGCTGCGGCACTACGGGCTGTCGGCGTCCGCGGCGGCGCCCATGCTCGAGAAGATCCGGCGCGAGTTCTTCTACCTGCCGAGGCCGGACGCGACGCCTTATCGTGACGGCACCGCCTGGGACCTCGGCGGCGCGCGGGTGCGCGCGATCCACATGCCGGGCCACACTTCGGGCCATAGCGTGCTGCTGGTCGAGTCCGAGGGCGTCGCCTTCCTCGGCGACATCGACCTGAGCGGCTTCGGCCCGTATTACGGCGACGCCACGTCCAGCCTCGCGGCGTTTCGCCGCACGCTGGCGCGGGTGGCCGAGCTTCCGGCCACGGTCTGGGTCACTTCGCACCATCGCGGCGTCTACACCGATCGCGAGGCGTTCCTGAAGGCGCTGGCCGTGTTCGCCGCGAAGCTCGACGAGCGTAGCGAGCAGCTGGTGGCGATGCTGGCCGACGGCCCGAAGACGCTCGAAGAGCTCGTCGCGATCCGCCTGATCTATCCGCCCGGCTACGAAGAGGTCTGGATCGACGACGCCGAGCGGCGCACGATCGGGCAGCATCTCGACGAACTGATTGCGGCGGGCCGCGTGGCGACCGACGGCGAGGGCCGGTTCGCGCGCTGCTGAGCGGCTGCGGCGCCGCAACGCACGGTATCCTTCGGCGATGAACCTCGCCATCGTCTCTGCCGCCCTCGTCGAGACCCGCACCGCGGTCGGCACCCCGCTCCGCAGTCGACGCACGCGTTCCGCGATCGGCACCGTCCGCGGGCTCGTCCACAGGGTCGCTTCCGGCGTGCTGCTCGCGGCCTGCTCTCTGTGCGCGGCGCCCGCGCTCGCCTGGAGCAACCATGCGTTGGCCACCGGACCCGCGCTCGCGGCCATGCCCGAACTCGCCGGCCTCGGCCCGGTGAAGGTCGAGTCGCTCGAATCGTTCCTCGCCGCGCAGGGCGCGAGCCTCGAGAAAGTGCTCGACGACGAGGAACGCTGGGCGCGCGAGCACGTGCCCGCGTATCCGCCGCGGCCCGACGCGCTGCGCTTCGTGGCCGCCGGCGCGGCCGACGCGGCCGAGCTGCGGCGCCGCTTCGTCGCGGCGGTGCGCATTTCGCCCAACGTGCCGCTCAGCCTGTACCTGCAGCGCGCTCCCGGAGCGTCGGCCGACGATGGCCGGGCGCCGATGCCCGCGCGCGAGGTGACCACGCTGCCGCGTGACAACGCGGTCGACGCGGTGAAGTTCGCGGCGCTGCGCGAGGGCGGGCAGGTTTCGCCGATCGAGGTCGCAGCGACCGCGTCCGACGAGCCCGACTACGGGCTGGACATCGGCCTGTGGGAAGACAACGGCACGCCGCAGGGGCGCGTCTACGGCTTCGGCAAGCAGCCGTTCGGCAACCCGGCGCTCGACTTCGGCACCCAGGCGCCGTTTCACATGGGCTTCTACCACGAGTCGAGGATCATCTATGCGGCCGCGGGCTTCCTGAAGCGCACCTGGCCCGAGTACCGCATCCACCTGTGGAAGACGCTCGCGCTGCATGCGTTTCGCACCGGCCACGACTACTGGGGCTGGCGCTTCGCCGGCTGGGCGATGCACTACCTGCAGGATCTCGCGCAGCCGTATCACGCGCGCGTGCTGCCGGACGTGAGCACGGTGCGCATGCTGTGGATCAACGCGCTCTACATGGCGGGCTGGCCCGACGCGCGCAATCGCGCGGTGACGCTGGTGTCGAACCGGCACCTCGCATTCGAGAACTTCCAGCGCACCGCGATGCTCGCCGGCCATCACGAACGCAGCCGCGCGGCGGCGCTGTTCGACGCGCTGGCCGGCGGCGCCGCGGCCGACCCAAAATACGACGACGACACTCCGCGCGCTGCGGTGTCGCTGCGATCCTCCGACGCCGCCGATGCGCTCGACCGGACGATCGCCGCGTCGCTGCCGGCGCGCTACGTCAGCGACCCGTCGTTCGAGTTCGGTGCCTCCGAGCGCGGCATCGACCTCTTCGCGTCGCTGTCGCGCGACGACCCTGCCGGGCGCGACGCACTGGCGCGTGCACTCGCACCGCGACTGGCCGATTTCGGCGCGTTCACGCGAGCGTTCGTGCGCAGCCTGCTGGCCGCGCGCTGATCAGCCGTCGCCTTCGTAGCTGGCGAGCATCACTTCCGCGGCCGCCTCGCGGATCGGAATCAGCGCCTGGTACTCGGCCGATCGGTGCCAGCCATCGATCGACGCGAGGTCCGGGAAGCGCAGCACGACGGTCTCGGAGTGCGGCTGCTCGCCGCTCAGCACCTCCGCGCGCCGGCCGCGAAACAGCAGTTCCGCACCCCAGCGCGCCAACGTCGCCGGAACGCGGCTGCGGTATTCCGCCCAGCGCGCCGCGTCGCGCACGCTGATGTGACCGATCAGGTAGGCCGGCATCTCAGGTCCCTTTCAAGTGTTCGAGGGGCAATTCGGTCGTCCGCTTGATTTCCTGCAGGACGACGCTCGATTCGACGCTGCGCACGCCCGGCAGCCGCATCAGCCGGTGCATCATGAACTGGGCGAACGCCTCGAGGTCGGCGGCGACGATGCGCAGCTGGTAGTCGTAGGGGCCGGTGACCGAGTAGCACTCGAGCACCTCGGGCATCGCCGCCACCGCGCGGTCGAACGCGTCGTTGTGCGCTTCGCCGTGCCGCTGCAGCGACACGCGGGTGAAGGCCGTCACGGTGAGCCCGACCTTCGCGGGCCGCAACAGCGTCACGCAGCGGTCGATCAGCCCCGCATCCTGCAGCCGCTGGATGCGGCGGCTGACCTGCGAGGCCGACAGGTGCACGCGTTCGCCGAGCTGCGGATTGGTCGCATGGCCGTCGTGCTGCAGTGCGGCAAGCAACTGGAGGTCGATTCTGTCGAGTTCGAGCACGATTCCGGCTCCGGATTGCCGAAATGATGCACGAATCGTGCGCAAACCGCCAGATCGAGCGCCAAAGTCGCGCGGACCTTGCGCGCCCCCGCGCCTAGCATTGGCCGCATCGAATCCCGGCCCCGGCTCGACGCCGGCTCCCCGCCATGAACGCACCCGATCGACTGTTCGTCCCGCCTGCGCCGTTGCGCGTCGATTACCGGCTCGAGGACAACCTGGCCGCGACCTCCGGGCCGATC
>JAKORH010000111.1 GCA_029777935.1 Pseudomonadota bacterium | reverse complement strand
GCCAGAAAGCCCGGCTGCGGCGTTGCCCGGCTTGGCCGTAGGCCGGGCTACTGTCCTGCGCCGGGCGCCTTGCATCCGGGCTTTCTGGCGACAACGCATCGCACGAATTATTCACGGATAGGTTCTTACCTCGCCGACAGGTTTTCTTCGAAGCTGAATATGCCGACTCCGGCGCGCATGCGGCCGGCGCCGTGCACGCGCGGATTGGCGTCGCGATCGTGGCGCGCGAGCCAATGATCGAGCAGTTCGATCAATTGCTGCGCATGCTCGGTGGCGTAGGCGCGGAATTCGGGCAGCACTTCGGCCGGCAGGTTGTCGTACATCACCTTGCGCTGAAAGCGCGGCGTTTCCGGATCGGTCAGGTTGTGATCGATCGTCTCGATCAGCCAGGCGACATCTGCGCCGAGGATCGTCACCTTGCCGAGATCCGACAAGCGCGGGATGTACGCGCGTTCGAGCAGGCGCAGCCCCCCGTCCGGCAGCCGCTCGACGGTGCCCACGCGCATCAACTCGTCGAGCACGGCACGCGGCGGCACGTCGCCCGCGTAACGGCGCACGAGCTCGATGAAGCCGACACCTTCGTCGAGCGCGAGATCGCGCGGGCCGTCGGCGCCCTGGAACTCCGCATCGCGCACCCAGCCGGCCACGACGCGCGCAGCTCGGTTGTGGCGCGCCTGCTGCTCGCCATCACCCAGGGTGGGCGCCTCGACCATGCGCTGCACTTCCTTGCGCGTGAGCCCGGTCAGCACCGACACGCGCGAGATCGACGGCTTGCGGCCGGGGATCGAAAAGTCCGAAAGCGCTACATCTACGTACGCATGCTTGGCCAGGTCGACGAATGCATCGAACGGAAAGCCGTGGCGGATCAGCACCCGAGCCAGCGCCCGCAGAATGCGGAGCACCGACCCGGAAATGGTTTGCTGCAGGCGGTTGACGGCGATGTCCATATGGGAATAGTAGACCAGAAACAGAAGACATGGCCGAGAAATGGGCAGGTTCTACCATCCATTGGTCAATCCAGAGATACGGCATGCCACCAGCACATTCGCCAGACCCCGGACCACGGTGAGGGTCAGATGACGCCTTGTCGGCGCAACTCGTCGAGCGCTTGGGGATCGAGCCCCGCGAGCTCGCCCAGCACAGCATCGGTGTGCTCGCCCAGCGTCGGCGGCGGCCGCTGGTACACCGGCGGAGTGGCGCTCATGCGGATGGGGCTCGCGACCAGCGGCACTTCGCCGGCGAGCGGGTGCGGCAGCCTGATGCGCATGCCCCGCTGCGCGACCTGCGGGTCGGCGAGCGCGTGCGCGATGTCGTTGATGGGTCCGCAGGGAATGCCTGCCGCTTCGAGCTCGCAGGACCAGAACGCCGTCGGCTGTCCACGCACCACGTCCTCGAGCAGCGGAATCAGAACGTTGCGATGGCGCACGCGATCGGCGTTGCGCGCGAAGCGCGGATCGGCCGCGAGCTCGGGCCGCCCCGCGATGTCACAGAACCGCGCGTACTGCGCGTCGTTGCCGACCGCGATCACGACGTGGCCGTCGGCGGCGGCGAACACCTGGTACGGCACGATGTTCTGGTGCGCGTTGCCGGCGCGGCCGGGTGCCACGCCGGTGGTCAGGTAGTTCATGTTCATGTTGGCCAGCATCGCGATCATCGAGTCGAGCAGCGCCATGTCGATGTGCTGGCCTTCGCCGGTGCGGTCGCGGTGCGCGAGCGCGGCCAGGATCGCCACCGTCGCGTACATGCCGGTCATCAGGTCGCTGACCGCGACCCCGGCCTTCTGCGGGCCGCCGCCGGGCCGGTCGTCGCGCTCGCCGGTGATCGACATGAATCCGCCCATTGCCTGGATGATGAAGTCGTAGCCCGCGCGATCCTTGTAGGGCCCGGATTGTCCGAATCCGGTGATCGAGCAGTAGACCAGGCGCGGATTGACGCGCGCGATCGACGCGTAGTCGAGCCCGTAGCGCGCGAGCTGGCCGACGCGGTAGTTCTCGACCAGCACGTCGCTCGCCTGCGCGAGCCTGCGCAGCAGTTCCTGGCCCGCCGGCCGCGAAATATCGATCGTTACCGAGCGCTTGCCGCGATTGGCCGCCAGGTAATACGCCGCCTCGGTCGTGTCGCGGCCCTGCGCGTCCTTCAGGTAGGGCGGCCCCCACGCGCGCGTGTCGTCGCCGCTGCCGCGGCGCTCGACCTTGATGACATCGGCGCCCAGGTCGGCGAGCAGTTGCGTGCACCACGGCCCCGCCAGCACGCGTGTCAGGTCCAGCACCCGCACGTGGCCGAGCGACTTCTTCGCGATCGATTCCATGGCCGCGCAGGATAACAAGCGTGTGCGGCCGCATTGCTTTGTAGACTCGCCCGATGGCCCGACGATTCCCTTCGCCGCGACTGGCGCGCTGGACCCTGAACCTGTGGCCGCCCTTCATCGGCGCCGGGATCCGGGTCCGGCGCATCGCCGCCGACTGGCGCGAGATCGTCGTGGAAATGCCGCTCGCGCTGCGCAATCGCGGCTGGTACGGAACCCACTTCGGCGGCTCCCTGTACGCAATGTGCGATCCCTTCTTCGCGCTGATGGTGATCCACAACCTGCCGCGCGAATTCCTCGTGTGGGACAAGGCGGCGTCGATCGACTTCGTCGCGCCGGGGCGCAGTCGCGTGTCGGCGACCTTCAGGCTCGACGAGGCCGACCTGGCGGCGATCCGCCGGATGACGGAATCCGGCGACAAGCACCTGCACGTGTTCCACACCGACGTCGTCGACGCCGAAGGCCTGGCGGTCGCGCGAGTGGAGAAAATCGTTTATGTTCGTCGCAAGCGCGGCGCGGCGACGTGACCGCAGCGCGCCTCCGCCGTCCTCCGACATGCGTCCGCCGTGGCCCTACCCGAAAGTCCTCGCACATCGCGGCGGCGGGGCGCTGGCGCCGGAGAACACCGTTGCAGCCATCGACGTGGGACGCGCGCACGGCTTTCGCGCAGTGGAGTTCGACGTTCGGGTGGCGCGTGACGACGTGCCGGTGGTCATCCATGACGCCACGCTGGAGCGGACGACCAATGGCCACGGGCCTGTCGGCGCCCTGACTGCAGCGGAGCTGGCGCGGCTCGACGCCGGCGGCTGGTTCGCGCCGCGCTTTGCCGGCACGCCGGTGCCGACGCTGGCGCAGGCCATTGCGCACTGCCGCGCGCATGGGGTGTGGCCGAACATCGAGATCAAGCGCGCGCGCGGCGACGAGGAGCGCGCCGGGGAAGTCGCGGCGCGCGTTGTCGCGGACCTGTATCGCGATGCCGCGGGAATGTCGCTGCCGCTGCTGTCGTCGTTCTCGCGCGCGGCGCTGGCGGGCGCGCGGCGGGCCGCGCCGGACCTTCCGCGCGGCTGGCTGGTCAAAGAATTGCCGGCCGACTGGCGCCAGACACTGGTTGAACTGGAGTGCGTGTCGCTGCACGTCGACCATGAAACGCTGACCGCGGCGCACGTCGCGGCGGTCAAGGATGCAGGTTACTGGCTGTTCTGCTACACGGTGGACGAACCGGCGCGCGCCGCGGAGATCATGGCGTGGGGAGTGGATGCCTTCTGCACGGATCGCATCGACGTGATCGGTCCGCATTTCGCGTGACGGTCGCGATCACCCATCCGCGCCCAATGGACCGTTGACGTCCGTCAGGTGAGGGTGTAACTGTCTTCGTAGCGTGCTCCGATGTCCGCCTCGCCTCTGCTCCGCAAAGCCAAGGAACTCGACCGCGCCGCGTGCGGCGACGGTGCGCGCGCCTCCGGCGTGTGCGACCACTGCGGCGATTCGCTGGCGGGTCTGAAGGTCGTGCGGCGCACGCTCGTCGGCGAGCGTCACGAGCGGTCGTTCTGCTGCCTGGGTTGCGCGTTCATCGCCGAGCAGCTGCACCTGGCGCGAAACTCCGACCGCGACTACGCGGCGCTGGAAGCGTCGGTGGTTCCATCGTTGCCGCGCGGGGGCAGCGCGCGGACGCAGATTCCGGTGCGCGGCATGGTGTGCGCGGCGTGCGCGCTGCTGATCGAGCACCGGCTGCGCCGGGCGCCGGGCGTGATCGCGACGCAGGTCGATTTCGCCGCGCGCCGCGCCTACGTGACCTTCGATGCGCAGCGCACCACGCCGGCCGAACTGGCGCGCGTGATCGAGGCGAGCGGTTATCGCACCGACGTGAGCGAAGCGCGCGAGCGCCGCGCCGCGCGCGTCGAACTGGCGCGGCTGGCGATTGCGTGGCTGGCGATGATGCAGGTGATGATGCTGGCGGTGCCGACCTACATCGCCGGCCCGGGCGATATCGCGCCCGACATCGAGCAGTTGCTGCGCGTGGCGCAGCTCGTGCTCGCGCTTCCGGTGGTGCTGTTTTCCGCCTGGCCGCTGGTGCGCGCGGCGACGAGCCAGATCCGCGCGGGCGAGGCCGGCATGGACCTGCCGATCGTGGTCGGACTCGCGGCCGCGTTCGGGGCCAGCGTGTGGGCGGTCGTCCAGGCGCACGGCGCGGTGTATTTCGATTCGATCACGATGTTCGTCGCGCTGGTGCTCGGCAGCCGCTGGCTGCAGGCGCGGCTGCTGACGCGCGCCGCCGAACACATCGACGCGGCCGAGCAGCGCGCGCGTCTCAGCGCGCAGCGGCTGCGCGCGTTCCCGGCCTCCGGTGCGGTCGATGTGGTGCGGGCAGAGGATTTGAACCCCGGCGACCACGTGCTGGTCGCGCCGGGCGAAACCGTGCCGGCCGACGGCGTGGTCGTGCGCGGCGCGAGCACGGTGTCGCAGGCGTGGCTGACCGGCGAGTCCACGCCGATCGAAAAGGACGCGGGTGCGGCGGTACTGGCCGGCAGCGTGAATTTCGATCAGCCGCTGGTGATCGAAGTCACGCGCGCGGGCGCCACCACGTCGCTGGCTGCGCTGCGCCGGCTGGTGGACGATGCCGGACGCGAACGGCCGCGCGTGGTGGAGCTTGCCAATCGCATCGCGTCCGTCTTCCTGTGGCTGGTGATCGCCGCGGCCGCCGCCACGCTGTTCGGTTGGCTGGCCATCGATCCGGCGCGTGCGTTGCCCAACGCGATCGCGCTGCTGGTGGCGACCTGCCCGTGCGCGCTGTCGCTCGCCGCGCCGGCGGCGCTGATGGCAGTGCAATCGGCGCTGGCTCGCCGCGGCGTGCTGACGGCGCGGCTGGCGGCGCTGCAGCCGGCGGCGCGCGCCAACGTCGTCGCATGTGACAAGACCGGCACGCTGACCACCGCGCAGCCGGCGGTCGCACGCATCGTGCTGCTGCGCGAGCGGCCGCTGCGCGAGATCGTCGCGATCGCGGCGGGGCTCGAGACGCTGTCGATGCATCCGTATGCGCGCGCGGTCGCGGCGCACGCGGCCGCGGCCAGAATCGAGCCGGCGCCGGTGGCCGAGGCGCGCGTCGAGGGCTCGGCCGGCGTCGAAGCGAGCGTGAACGGCGTGCGCTACCGGCTGGGACGACCCGACTACGCGCAGGCTCTGGCGACTGCCGCGGTGGAGCGCGCGTGGTCGCACTTGCCGGAACTGCTCGAACAGCACGCGCACGCGGGCACGGGCATGGCGCTGCTGGCCGATGGCGACGGGCCGCTCGCGGTATTCGTGTTCGCCGAGGCCGTCAAGCGCGATGCCGCCGTGCTGGTCGAACGCATGCGCGCCGCCGGCGCCGAACTGATCCTGCTGTCGGGTGATCGGCGCGAAGCGGTCGAGCGCGTCGCGCGCGAGTTGCGGATTGAGCGCGGCTTCGCCAACCAGACGCCCGACAGCAAGCGGCAGTTGATCGCCGGGCTGCAGCGCGAGGGGCGCGTGGTGGCGATGATCGGCGATGGCATGAACGACGCGCCCGTGCTGGCGCAGGCGGACGTCTCGATCGCTCTCGCCGAAGGCAGCACGCTGGCGCAGACGCGCGCCGATTTCATCTTCACGTCGCCGCGGCTGGCCGACGCCGCGGGCGTGTTCGCTGCTGCGCGCCACGGCATGGCGATCGTGCGGCAGAACTTCGCGTGGGCGCTGGCCTACAACGCGGTGGCGATTCCGCTCGCGGCGCTCGGTTACCTGACGCCCGCGCTGGCCGCGGCCGGCATGGCCGCCAGCTCTCTGCTGGTGGTCGGCAACGGCCTGCGCGCAGCGCGCGCTCCCGCGCCCGAGGCCCGACGCCCGACACGCGACGCGTGATGGAATCGCTGTATCTGCTGATCCCGCTGTCGGTCGTGCTCGTGCTCGCGATCGCCGGCGTGCTGGTTTGGTCGGTGCTCTCGGGGCAGTTCGACGATCTCGAGGCCGAGGGCCGGCGCATCCTCGACGACGACGAATCCCTGCCGCCCGATGCGCGCCCTGTCAAGTACCAACCTCACGCCGGCCCGCACTCCCCGTATTGATTTTCATCAAGCGTGACGTGCGCCGCGTCAATAGGATGCGCCGCGTCACGCCGATGCGCGCGCGTGCGCGCGCGAGGGGTTCGTGACGTTCGAGGGGAGAACACGGTGCAGACGACGGCGGCGAAGACCTATGACTACGGCGTGATCCGCGCCTTCTCGATCATGACCGTCGTGTGGGGCGTGGTCGGCATGCTGGTCGGCGTGATCATCGCTTCGCAGATGGCGTGGCCGGCGCTGAACTTCGACATTCCGTGGCTGACGTTCGGACGCCTGCGCCCACTGCACACCAACGCGGTGATCTTCGCGTTCGGCGGCTGCGGTCTGTTCGCCACCAGCTATTACGTCGTGCAGCGCACGTCGCAGGCGCCGCTGTTCGCGCCCGGTCTGG
>JAKORH010000110.1 GCA_029777935.1 Pseudomonadota bacterium | reverse complement strand
CTGGACCACGCCAGCGCCAAGTCCTTCGACCAGCCCACGGCCGCGCTCGCCTGGTGCCTGCACAACGAGCCCGATCTCGTCATCGTCGATTACATGATGCCGGGCATGGACGGCCTGGCCTTCATCCGCGCCCTGCGCGCGAGCCGGAACCGCGACGACCTCCCGATCCTGATGGTCACCGCGAGCCATGAGCGCAATGTCCGCTACGAGGCGCTGGATTGCGGCGCCAGCGACTTCCTGACCAAGCCGATCGACGGGCGCGAGTTCGAGGCGCGCGTGCGCAACATGCTCAAGCTGCGCGAAGCGCATCTGGCCAGCCGCCAGCGCACGGAAATCCTCGCCGACGAAGTGCGCAAGGCCACCGCGGCGATCCTCGACCGCGAACGCGAGACGATCGCCCGCCTGTCGCGTGCAGCGGAGTTTCGTGATCCCGAGACCGGCGCCCACATCCAGCGCATGTCGCAATACTCGGCGCTCATCGCGCGCCAGCTCGGCCACGCGCGCGACTTCGTCGATGCGCTGATGATGGCCGCACCGATGCACGACGTCGGCAAGCTGGGCATCCCGGACAACATCCTGCTCAAGCCGGGACGGCTCACGACGGAAGAATTCGCGGTGATGAAGCAGCATCCGCAGATCGGCTACGACATCCTGAAGGACTCGTCATCGAGCATCCTGCGCCTGGGCGCGTCGATCGCGCTGACCCACCACGAGAAGTTCGACGGTGGCGGCTATCCGCACGGCCTTGCCGGACAGGACATCCCGATCGAGGGGCGCATCGTCGCCGTCGCCGACGTTTTCGACGCACTGACCTCGGCGCGCCCCTACAAGCCGGCCTGGCCGCTGTCGCGCGCGATCGCGCTGCTGCGCGAAGGGCGCGGCAGCCATTTCGACGGCGACTGCGTCGACGCGCTGCTGCAGGCGTGGGACGAGGTGCAGGCGATCCGCAGCCGGTATCGCGACGACGGCGAGCCTGCGTTCGCCGCGCTGGCGTGTAACTGAGCCGCGCAACGCCTGGCGATCAGCGCCGGCGTTCGATCAGTTCGACCTTGTAGCCGTCCGGATCCTCGACGAAGGCGATCACGGTGGTGCCGTGCTTCATCGGCCCCGCTTCGCGCACCACCTTGCCACCGCGGTTGCGGATCTCGTCGCAGGCCTTCGCGGCATCGTCGACCTCGAGGGCGATGTGACCGTAGGCCGTGCCGAGCTCGTACTTGTCCACACCCCAGTTGTAGGTCAGCTCGAGCACGGCGCCGTCCTGCTCCTCCTGGTAGCCGACGAAGGCCAGCGTGAATTTACCGTCCGGGTAGTCGTGGCGGCGCAGCAGGCGCATGCCCAGGACATCGGTGTAGAAGGCGAGCGAGCGGTCGAGGTCGCCGACGCGCAGCATGGTGTGAAGGATTCGCATGGAGTGGTTCCTCGTTCGTGGAAGGGTTCAGTCTTCGTGCTCGAAGGTGCCGGTATCGGTGGCGGGCGCCGCGGCGATGACCGGCAGGGATGCAGACGCCGCGCGCAGCGCTGCGCGCGCGCAGCGCCAGTCCGGATACAGGCGCTCGACCACCGCCCAGAAGCGCGCCGAGTGGTTCATCTCGACCAGATGGGCGACTTCGTGGGCGACGACGTAATCGATCAGCGCCGGCGGCAGGTGGATCAGCCGCCAGTGCAGGCGGATCCCCGAGCGACTGCTGCAACTGCCCCAGCGCGTGCGCGCGTTCGACAGCCGCACGGCGGGCATGGGCAGATCCAGTCGATGGCAGTACTCCTCGACCCGCCCGCGGTACCAGGCGAGCGCCCGCGCCTGCAGCGCACGCAACAGCGCACGCAGCGGATCGACGGCAGTCGGCAGCAGGAGTTCCTCGTGTACGTCGGTGAGCGGGTGCCAGCGCGTGAGCCGCCCCACGCGCAGCCGCAGCGTCAGCGCCCGGCCGAACAGCGGCACGGTGGCGCCATCGACCACGTCCAGCAGGGGCAGCGGGCGCGCCGCGGCGCGCGCCTGCAGGCGGTCGAGCAGCCAGCGTCCGTGGCTGTGCACGAAGCGCTCGACCTCGCCCAGCGGCGTGCGCAGGGGCACCGCGACCCGGGCGCCACGATGATCGACCTGCAGGGCAAAGGAACGTCGAGCCGAGCGCCGCAGCACCAGATCGACGCGCGTTCCCTCGATGACCAGGCTGTGCGGCTGCTCCTGCGCCGCCGCGCGGCCGCGTGCGATCAAACCTTGTCTTCCCAAGCCAGGCCGCGCGTGCCGAGATCGGCCTTGATGCAGGCCATGGCCGCGGCAACGCGGG
>JAKORH010000109.1 GCA_029777935.1 Pseudomonadota bacterium | reverse complement strand
GCAGTGGTGGCGTGCGTCGCTCAACGCGGCAAAGCTGGCGCGGTCGAGGGCGAGGTCGGTCGCGGCCAGCGCGCGAAAGTCCAGCGGGCCGCCCACTGTCCTATTCATGGGTTTCCTTCGGGGGTGAGTTCTGCACACGACTGCACAACCGCACAACACACTCCCTACTACGTAGGGGTGGGTGTGTGTGCATGGTCTTGGGCACTCTTGTGCACTCTTGGGCATTACTCTTGTGCAGATTCAGTCGATACGAGAATCAGCGCCTCGCGCGGACTGCGGTTCGCGTAGGTGCCGACGACGGCCATCGCGAGTTCGCCCTCGGTGCGCATGGCGCGCATCGTCGCGCCGAACTGGCGCTCGCTAAGTCGCTCGAGAAGCTGGTAGTCCCGCGCGAGTCGCGGCAGATACTTCGGACTGCCGGTGGCGGCGACGCCGTGTTCGCCCATCTCGGCCAGCTTGCGCACCGCGCGGCGCACGACGTCGCGGCTGTACTCGGGTCCGACGCCGGCCCGCGCCTCGGTCTGCGCTTCGGCCACGAGGACGCCCTCGACGTAGCGCATCCGCCGCCAGTCGCGGGCGGAATAGTTGGCCTTGCGCCGGCATAGGTAGCGCACGCCGTCATCCTCGGTGTCGGGGGCATCGTCGGCGCCGGCGTCGGGTAGCGTGCGCCCCAGGTAGAGCCGCCCGCGCACGGCGCCCTCCCATGCGGTCGAGCCGGAATATTCGCTGCCCGCAGCTTTGCCGGGGTGCGCGAGAAGCAACACGGCGGCGTTCCTCGGGGCGGCGGCAGCGGTGAGCATCGCCATGAATGAAGTCACCTGATGGCGGTCATTCTCGTTGCCCGCGTAGAGTCGTGCGGAGTTGTCGAGAATCACGACATCCGCCTTGTAGTCGCCGATCTGTTCGCGCAGTTCGGTGAGCATCGGCATCGGCTCGAGCCGCTGATCGTGTGCGGCGGCGAGTTCGACAAGCTGGCCGGCATAGGACTGCATGACGAGTCGATCGGCGAAGGCCGACAACGGCACGCCGAGCCAGCGCGCAATCGCGGCTTGCCGACGCCAGAGTTCGGCCGCTTCATCCTCGCAGGCCCACATGAGCACGCGCCGTTCGGCGGGCATCCAGTCGAGATACTCGCGACGCAAAGCAAGACACGCGCCCATCGCTTGCGCGCAGAGTGTCTTGCCCGTGCCGGGTGCGCCGGCCAGCATCGTGACGTGTCCCATGGGAAGCCAGTGGTCGATCGCCCATGCGCGTTCGGGTGGCGTCTGATTCTCGAGCGCACGCCAGTCGAGCGGGTCG
>JAKORH010000108.1 GCA_029777935.1 Pseudomonadota bacterium | reverse complement strand
TCCATCGCGCGCAGCACGATCTTGATGCCGGCGTCCTGGTCGTTGTTGTCGCCCTTGGCTTTGGCGATCGCCTGCTTGGCGCGGATCAGCGCCACGCCGCCGCCGGCGACGATGCCCTCCTCGACCGCCGCGCGCGTGGCGTGCAGCGCGTCCTCGACGCGGGCCTTCTTCTCCTTCATCTCGACCTCGGTCGCGGCGCCGACCTTGATCAACGCCACGCCGCCGGCGAGCTTGGCCACGCGCTCCTGCAGTTTTTCACGGTCGTAGTCGCTGGTGGCTTCCTCGATCTGGGCGCGGATCGCCTTGACGCGCGCTTCGATCGCCTTGGCGTCGCCGGCGCCGTCGATGATCGTGGTGTCCTCCTTCGCGATCTCGATGCGCTTGGCCTGTCCCAGGTCGGCGAGCGTCGCCTTCTCGAGCATCATGCCGGTTTCCTCGGCGATCACCACGCCGCCGGTCAGGATCGCGATGTCTTCCAGCATCGCCTTGCGGCGATCACCGAAGCCAGGCGCCTTGACCGCACAGGTCTTGAGGATTCCGCGGATGTTGTTGACCACCAGTGTGGCCAGCGCCTCGCCCTCGACTTCCTCGGCGACGATCAGCAGCGGGCGGCCGGCCTTGGCCACCTGCTCGAGGACCGGCAGCAGGTCGCGGATGTTCGAGACTTTCTTGTCGTGCAGCAGCACGTACGGGTTGTCGAGGATCACGATCTGCTTGTCGGCGTTGTTGATGAAGTACGGCGCCAGGTAGCCGCGGTCGAACTGCATGCCCTCGACGATCTCGAGCTCGTTGGTCAGCGACTTGCCGTCCTCGACCGTGATCACGCCTTCCTTGCCGACCTTGTCCATCGCGTCGGCGATTATCTTGCCGATGTGCTCGTCGGCGTTGGCCGAGATCGCGCCGACCTGCGCGATTTCCTTGCTGGTCGTGCACGGCTTGCTGATCTTCTTCAGTTCCTCGACGGCGGCGTTGACCGCCTTGTCGATGCCGCGCTTCAGGTCCATCGGATTCATGCCCGCGGCGACGTACTTCATGCCCTCGGCGACGATCGACTGCGCCAGCACGGTCGCGGTCGTCGTGCCGTCACCGGCCGCGTCCGAGGTCTTGGAGGCGACCTCCTTGACCATCTGTGCGCCCATGTTCTCGAACTTGTCCTTCAGTTCGACCTCTTTCGCGACCGACACGCCGTCCTTGGTCACGGTCGGTGCGCCGAACGAGCGCTCCAGCACCACGTTGCGACCCTTCGGGCCCAGCGTCACCTTGACCGCGTTCGCCAGGATGTTGACGCCGCGAACCATGCGATGACGCGCTTCGTCGTGGAAGAAAACCTGTTTAGCTGCCATGTTCGATTTCTCCGTTCAGAATCATCGTCATCAAGCGATCACACCCATCAGGTCCTCCTCGCGCATCACGAGGAGTTCCTCACCCTCGACCTTGACGGTCTGGCCCGCGTACTTGCCGAACAGCACGCGGTCGCCGACCTTCACGTCGGGGGCAATCAGCTTTCCGCTGTCATCGCGCTTGCCGGGCCCGACGGCAACGACCTCGCCCTGATCGGGCTTTTCGGCCGCGGTGTCCGGAATCACGATCCCGGAAGCGGTCTTGCGCTCCTGGTCCAGCCGTTTGACGATCACGCGATCGTGCAAAGGACGAATTTTCATAAACTCTCCTGGTGAAAGGACTTTTCGACTTTCGGAACTGTGGAGGAAGCCTCCGGGTGCGAAAAAGCAGCGGCACTGTTAGCACTCGCCGCTTTCGAGTGCTAATAATAGTTCCTTCTCGCTGCCCCTTCAAGTCCCGACCCCGTGTTCCGGGGCTGTCCCGACCGAGTACAGGCGGTTTCAGCGATACAGCCTAGTCGTCCAGTGGGATATCGCCGGTCCTGCCGATGCGCTACTAATCGGCGGACGAGACGGGTCCGCGGATCTTCCGCCGGACCCGGTTTGTATTGGCGCCGGACGCGTGGACGAAGGATGAGTCTGAATCTGTTTTCTCGGGGTGGATCGCGGGCATCCACGGCTCGCAGGCCGGATGCTTTCGTTCATTCGGTCCTCAGCTACACCAAGCTCGAGGTGCCGACGGTGGAAGTCTTCGAAACCGCCGTCACCTTCGCCCCCGACACGAATCCGCTCGTCGCACACGGCGAACTCGCGGCCACTTTCGGCCAACGCGCGGGCGAAGGGCACTTCCTGTTCCGCGCCGACAGTTCGATCAGCGGCCGCTACTGGGTGCAGTCGATCAAGCCGTGGGCGCAACGACCCGCGCGCTCGGTGAGCGCGCTCGAACCCAAGCGCACGCTGATCCAGATCGCGCCCGGCCTGATGTACCGATTTAGCCTGCTGGTCTGTGCGGGTCGCGCTCGTCTGGAGGGAAACGAAAAGGAAGTGGAGCCGTTTGGCACCAAGGACGAGGTCGAGACCTGGTTCAAGGGCACCGCGGAGCGCTTCGGCATGCGGCTTCTGATGGCGGATGTCACGATGACCGCACTGCGTTTCGATCACCTCGGCAGCCGCATCCGCATCGAACATGCTGCGATCGAGGGTGCGCTCGAAGTGCTGGCCCCGGAGCCGTTCCGCGCGCGCATCCTGCGCGGATTCGGCCATCATCGCCGCGCCGGCCTCGGCATGATTCAGTTGTCGAACTGATCCCCCCGGCCGGGGCTTGATGTTCGGGCAGTTCGCCCCGATGTCGGAGGCATTGAGGGCAAGCGATGATCGAAGCAACCCGGCAATCCTTCGCCCGCGACGTGATCGAAGCGTCGCAGCGCACTCCCGTCCTGGTCGACTTCTGGGCTCCATGGTGCGGTCCGTGCCGCATGCTGTCGCCGCTGCTCGAGAAGATCGAGACCGAGTTCGTCGGACGCTTGCGCGTGGTGAAGATCAACACCGACGAAAACCAGGAGATCGCGGCGCAATTCAAGGTGCGCAGCATCCCGTACGTGGTCGCGTTCTCCGACGGGCAGCCGATCGACTCCTTCGTCGGTGTGCTGGCCGAGGGCCAATTGCGCGCGTTCGTCGAGCGGCTGCTGCCCAATCCGAGCGAACTGGAGCGCCGCAAGGCGGCGCGCCTGATCGCAGCGGGCGACATCGCCGCAGCGGCCTCCGCGCTGCGTGCGGCGGTCGCTCTGTCAGGGGACAACGAGGCGGCGCGGTTTGACCTCGCGGGTCTGCTGCTGGATCACGCACAGATGCTGGGCGGGGCCGGCGCCATCGAAGAGGCCGACCATCTGCTGTCGGGCGCGGCGAAGTCGACGCGCGACGATCCGGCGTGGCGCGCGCTCGCGACTCGGATGGAAAGTCTGCGGCGCGCGGCAGCGCTGCCTCCAGAGGACACGCTGCGCGCGCGGATCGACGCCGCGCCGGGCGATCTGCAGTCGCGTCTGGATCTGGCGCGCCTGTGCATCGCGCAGCGCCGGTTCGAGCCGGCGCTCGAGCAGTTGCTGGCGATCGTCGAGCGCGACCGCGGCTTCGGCGATGACGTCGCCCGCAAGACGATGCTGTCGGTGTTCGATCTGGCGGCCGATCAGCCGCAACTCGTTGCGGGTTTCCGCCGCCGTCTCGCGGCGGCGCTGAATCGCTGAAACGCCGCCTTCACAGCGCGATCACAGCGCGCTGACGGCGTCGATCACGACGCGCTCGGTCAGCAGCTCGGGCAGCAACCTCGGCTTGCCGCTGCGGTCGTAGAGCACGTACAGCGGCACGCCATTGCGCTCGAAGCGGGCCAGCTCGCGCGTGATCGCGTCGTCGCGGTTGGTCCAGTCGGCGCGCAGCAGCACCACGCCCTTGTCCGCCAGCGCGGCCATGACCGCGCGAGAATTCAGCACGAGCCGCTTGTTGGCCTGGCAGGTCACGCACCACGCCGCGGTGAAGTCGACCAACACCGGCTTGCCCGCCCCAAGCTGCTTCTGCTGTTCCGCCGGGCTCCACGGTTGCCACGCGCTCTTCGCATCGGCGGTCGCCGACGCACTTGACCGGGAAGCGTCCGGACCGGTCGCGGCCGCCACCGCGTAGAACGCCAGACCCGCGGCCCCGAGCGCGAGCCAGCGCCAGCGCGCCGCCCCGCGCTGCGCGATGCCGAACGCCCACACGGCAAGCGCGACCAGCACCAGTCCCGCCAGCGTCAGTGCCAGCGCGTCAACGTTGATCTGCTGCGCCAGCACCCACAGCAACCACACGCAGGTGGCGAACATCGGAAACGCCATGATCTGCCGGAAGCGCTCCATCCACGGCCCGGGCCGCGGCAGCCGCTCGAGCAGCGCAGGGAAGAACGTCAGAAGCAGATACGGAGCCGCCATGCCGACGCCGAGCGCGGCAAACACCGCGAGCGCCCGGCCCGCCGGTTGCGTGATCGCGTAACCGAGCGCCGCGCCCATGAACGGTGCCGTGCACGGCGCCGCGACCACCACCGCGAGCACGCCGGTGGCGAAGCTGCCGGAGACGCGGTCCGGCCGCAGCCGCGATTCGGGCGCGGCGTTGGCAAGCCGCGTACCGAGCGTGAACTCGAATGCGCCAAGCAGATTCAGGCCGATCACGAAGAACAGCAGCGTCAGTCCCGCGATGACCCAGGGCGTCTGCAACTGGAAGCCCCAGCCGAGCTGCGCGCCGCCGGCGCGCAGCGCCAGCATCGCGCCCGCCAGAGCAACGAAGCTCGCAACGACGCCGGCCGACAATGCCAGGCCGTGCGCGCGCAGCGTCGCGTGCGCCACGTGCGCGGCATCCTCGTCGCGCTGGTGCTGCAGCAGCGACAGCAGCTTCAGCGACAGCACCGGAAACACGCACGGCATCAGGTTCAGGATCAGCCCGCCGGCGAGCGCGCCCGCGAGCGCGAACCACAGCGTGACCGTCGTAGCGGCTTGCGGCGCCGGCGTTGCCGCCGCGCGCGCGACCTTGCCGGGCACGAGCGCGACGTCGATTTCGCCAGCCCAGCCGCCCTGGTCCGCGCGCGCCGGGCCGCCGTCGACGACCAGCACACCCTTCAGCCGCGTGAAGTCAGTGCCGATCGGCTTGGCGGCGGTCAACCGCAGCGACACGCGATCGTGGTCGACGTGCACCGCCTGCGGCGCCGACGGCTCGATGCGCGCCGCCTCGAGCGGAAAGAACTCCACGCTCTTCGGCGCAGACGCAGCGCGGAACGCGAGCGCGAGTCGATCGTCTTCGATGGTCGCCGCCCCGTCCGCCAGCGTGATCGGATGCGGCACCAGCGCGCGCGTGGCGGCGAACTGCGCGGCGCGCCGCGACGGATTGGCGGCCCCGCGCACCGGCAGGCTCAGCCTCACATCAGCGCCGCTCGGAATGCACACTTCGCGGCAGATCAGAAAATCGGCGCGCGCCGCCAGGTCGATCTCGCTGCCGGGCTTCAGGTTGACGGGCGGCACAAGCTGCGTCAGCAGCAGCACTTCGCCGTCGTAGCCGAAGTTCATCAGCGGCCCGACCGGCAGGCGTTTCGGCACCGGCCACTCGATCGGCCCGGCGCTCCAACCGGGCGGCAGCTTCCACTGGATGCGCGTCGGCAGGCCGGAGTCGCCCGGCACCTGCCAGTACGTATGCCACTCGGGATCGTGCCGGATGCGCAGCCCGACTTCGAGCCGCTGGCCCGGAACGATCGCGTCGGTGGCCGAAACGAGTTCGACCTCCGCACTGTCGGCGCGCACCGGCTGCGCGTGCGCCGCGGGCCACAGCGCCAGCGCCAGCAGCGGCGCGAAGAGGAGTCTCGGCAACTTCATCAGGGCTTCGTCAGCGCCGTCGACGTCAAGTTCCTTCAGGCCGCAAATGCTTCGCGCGCGGCGGCGAGGGTCGCCTCGACCACCGTGTTGTCGTGCGCGGCGGAGACGAAGCCCGCTTCGAACGCCGACGGCGCCAGATACACGCCGCGCTCGAGCATCGCGTGGAAGAACGCGTTGAAGCGCGCCTTGTCGCACGCCATCACCTGCGCGTAGCTCGCCGGCACCGCGCCGGCGAAATAAATTCCGAACATGCCGCCCACGGCGTCGGCGCAGAACCGCACGCCAGCCTCGCGCGCCGCGCGCGCCAGCCCCTGCGCGAGCCGGGTCGTCTGTGCGCCGAGGCGTTCGTAGAAGCCCGGCTGCTGAATGAGCTTCAGCGTCGCCAGCCCGCACGCGACCGCGACCGGATTGCCCGACAGCGTTCCGGCCTGATACACGGCGCCGATCGGCGCCAGATGCTTCATCACATCGCGCCTGCCGCCGAAGGCGGCCACCGGCATGCCGCCGCCGATCACCTTGCCGAGCACGGTGAGGTCGGGATCGATGCCGTACAGCGCCTGCGCGCCGCCGAGCGCGACGCGGAACCCGCTCATGACCTCGTCGAAGATCAGCAACGCGCCATGCTTCGTGCACAACGCCCGCATCGCCTGCAGAAATTCGGCGGCGCCGCGCACGAGGTTCATGTTCCCCGCGATCGGCTCCACGATGACCCCGGCGATGTCGTCGCCGCAACGCCGGAACGCGTCCTCGAGCTGCTGCGCATCGTTGTAGTCGAGCACGATCGTGTGCTGCGTGATCTCCGCCGGCACGCCTGCCGAACTGGGATGACCGAAGGTCAGAGCGCCCGAGCCGGCCTTCACCAGCAGGCTGTCGGCATGACCGTGATAGCAGCCTTCGAACTTGACGATCTTGTTCCGGCCCCGGCCGCCGCCGGCCGCGCCGCGCGCCAGCCGGATCGCGCTCATCGCCGCCTCGGTGCCTGAGGACACCAGCCGCACCTGCTGCATCGACGGCACGAGCGCGAGCAGCGTCTCCGCCATCTCGACCTCGGCCTCGGTCGGAGCGCCGAAGCTCAAGCCGCGCGCGATCGCCGCGTTCATCGCCGCCACTACGTCCGGATGCGTGTGGCCGACGATCATCGGCCCCCACGAGCCGATGTAATCGACGTAGCGCTTGCCGTCGGCATCCCAGAAGTACGGCCCCTCGGCACGCGCGATGAAGCGCGGCGTGCCGCCGACGGAGCGGAACGCCCGCACCGGCGAGTTGACGCCGCCGGGGATGCTCAGTTGCGCACGCTCAAACAGCTGCTCGTTGCGACTCATATTGACGTTTCCCCCGTTCGAACCGGGTCATCAGATCGCGCGCGGCCGCCGCCGGGTCGGCCGCATCGAATACCGCGCTGATCAGCGCGGCCGCGTGCGCGCCGGCTGCCGCCACCTGCGCGATGTTGCCGGCATCGATGCCGCCGATCGCCACCACGTGCATCGCGTCGGCGCGCGCTCGCGACAGCAAGCCAAGCGGTGCGCGCACCGCGGCTGGCTTGGTCGTCGAGGCGAACATCGAGCCGAATGCGACGTAGTCGGCGCCGGACCGGACGGCTTGCAGAGCGCGCTCGAAGTCGTCATAGCACGACACGCCGAGCAGCGGTCGACGGCCTTGCCGCTCCAGGAACGGCCGCGGGTCGACGTCGTCACGGCCGACATGCACGCCGTCGGCTTGCGCGTGCAACGCCAGATCGGCATCGTCGTTGACGATCAGCCGCGCGCCGCGCGCCTGGGTCAGTTCGCGCAATGCCACCGCCTGGCACCGGCGCAACGCGAGGTCGGCGCGCTTGTTACGGTACTGGATCCAGCGCACTCCGCTCGCCAGCGCGGCGTCGCCCGCAGCGAGCAGGCGCGGCGTGTCGGTCCAGTCGGGCGTAAGCAGATATACGCCCGCCGGTCGATCGGTCGTCAAGGTCGAGGCGTGCAACACCGGCGGCACGGGAAGATCATCAGCGTGCGCACGCGGAAAGTCGCGCCGGCAAACTCTCAGCCGTATGTATGAAGCCGAAAGTAAGCCGTAACTGCGCAGGCCAAGTTATGATGGATTCGACGCATGTTAGCTGACTCTTTCTCGATGCTTTGCTGCCATGACAACAACCACACCGGGCAGTGGGACACGTACATGGATGTGCTTGATTTGTGGTTGGATCTACGACGAGGCGGCGGGCTTGCCGGACGAGGGAATCGCGCCGGGGACGCGCTGGGAAGAACTGCCTCCGAACTGGACCTGCCCCGAGTGCGGCGCGCGCAAGGAGGATTTCGAGATGGTGGAAATCTGATGCCGCGGACCTGCGCACGCTGACCCAGGAGGCAGGCGATGGCCACAGCACAGGATTTTTCGGACATCCGCGGACGCAAGGTGATGGTGATCGATGACTCGAACACGATCCGTCGCAGCGCCGAGATCTTCCTTACCCAGGCCGGCTGCCAGGTGATCCTGGCGCAGGATGGGTTCGAGGCGCTCGCCAAGATCACCGACCACCAGCCAAGCATCATCTTCTGCGACATCCTGATGCCGCGCCTGGACGGCTACCAGACGTGCGCGCTGATCAAGCGCAGCCCGCGCTTCTCGAGGACGCCCGTAGTGATGCTGTCGTCGAAGGACGGGCTGTTCGACCGCGCGCGCGGCCGCATGGTCGGCTCCAGCGAGTATCTGACCAAGCCGTTCACCAAGGACAGCCTGCTGTCCGCGGTCCGCCAGCACTCGGCGGACTGAGTCGATCCACTCACTCTCCCGCGCGGGGGCGCCCATGCCGATCAAGAAAGTCCTGATCGTCGACGATTCGCCGACGGAGCGCTACTTCCTGACCGAGCTGCTGACGAAGAACGGCTTCAACGTCTCGGTCGCGGAAAGCGCGGAGGAAGCGCTGCTGAAGCTGAAGGCGCACACGCCGGACCTGATCCTGATGGACGTGGTGATGCCGGGGCAGAACGGGTTCCAGTTGACGCGGCAGTTGTCGAAGGATCCAGCCACGCAGCACATCCCCGTCATCATGTGCACCAGCAAGAACCAGCAGACCGATCGCATCTGGGGGCTGCGGCAGGGCGCGCGCGACTACATCACCAAACCGGTGAAGGCCGACGACCTGCTCGGCAAGATCGCCGCGTTGAACTGAACCGATGGACCGCGGCGCGCGAAACGAAGCAGGGGCGGGAGCGGCGATGCAGCCGGACAAGCAACTGGACAAGCTGCGGGACTTCTCCACGCAGCTCGCCGAGCGCCTGAAATCGGCGCCGGCCGCCGCCAGCGCAACGCTGCGGCTGGCGGTGCGCATCGGCGCACGCGCGTACCTGGTCGAAATGGCCACCGCCGGCGAGATCGTGCCGCTTGGCGACGTGGCGCCGGTGCCGTGGACCAAGCCGTGGTACCGCGGGCTGACCAACGTGCGCGGGCGGCTGCTCGGCGTGATCGATCTGATGCAGTTCGGTGGCGGCGCGCCGATGTCGGCCGAGCAGGCGCAGCAGTTGCTGGTGATCGGCGAGGTGCTGAAGGCGAGCGCGGCACTGCTGATCACGCGCGCGTTCGGGCTGCGCAACCTGAAGGAGCTCGAGCGCCTGGATGCCGCCAACGACAGCGCGAAGCCCTGGGAACTGGCACGCTATCGCGACCGTGACGGCACGGTCCTGACCGAGCTCGATCTGGCACGCCTGGTCGCGGCAGAGCGGTTCGGCGCGATCGGCGTTTAGCAGGCGGCGTGCATACGTCGGAGCGGCGGAGATGGGCATGACGATGGGCGCAGAGATGAAGGGGCCGGCAAGGGAAGAGGCCGGGGGCCATATCACGGTGCAGCCGTTCCGCTACACGGAATTCGGACCCGCCGAGGTGGCCGGCCGCGCGCATGCGCCGATCCCGCCCAGCCCGCCAACGCAGAAGATCGATCGCCGTTCGCTCGAGGCCGCTTTGTCGAGCACCTGGGGTTCACGCTTCGTCGATCGGCTGCTGGCGTGGAGGCTGCCGCTGATCGGCGATCGACCGCTGAACACGCAAGTGCAGGTGATGCTGACGCTGATGGGGGTGTTCGCGTTCCTGTTCGCGGCCGTGCTCGCGCTCGACGTGCGCCTGTCGGCGGGCAACGCGGCGCAGGCGCAGTTGCTCGGCGACACGCTCACGCATTCACAACGCCTTGCCAAGGCCGCGCCGCGCGCAGCCGAAGGCAACGCGACGGCGCTCACCGAGGTGCGCGAAAGCCGCGACCGCGTGGCGGCCAATCTGGAATCGCTGGCGGGCGCGGTCACCGCTGGCGCCGCGCCGGCGCTCGAGCGCGCGGCGGCAACCTGGAAGGTCTCGGAGTCTGCGGCTTCGCAACTGGTCGCGCAGGAAAGAACGCTGCGCGCGTACGGGGAGTTCCTGACGCGCCTGAACGAGGCGGCGCCGCGGCTGGCGCAGCTGACCGACGAACTGGCCGCTCAGCGTGCGGCGTCCGGCCCGACCGCGCAACTGGCACTGCTCGCGCAACGCATCACGCGGACGGCGAACGCGCTGCCGACCGGCCAGGCGCCGGCCGAGGCGGCACCGACGCTGTCACGCGATCTCGGCCAGTTCCGCGATCTGCTTCAGAGCGTGAGCGCCGGCGAGGGCGACACACGGCCGCGGCTGCAGCAGATCGCGAAGCTGTTCGGCGATCTGCAGCCCTCGATCGCGGCGGCGAGCGGCGCCTTCGTCACCGTGGCCGAGGCCGGGCGTGCGCAGGCCGCGATCCAGCGCGACGCCGAGACGCTGCGCGCCCAGTTGAACGCCGTGCAGGCGGAACTGCGGCAGGAGGGCGGCGTGCGCGCCGTCAATTTCGCGATCATGGCGGTATTCGGCCTGGGCGTGCTGGTCGCCGCCGTCGGCCTGGTGAAGATCCTGCTCGCCGACAGCCGCAGCCGCACGCTCGAAGCGGAATCGCGCCGCAACGAGGCGCAGAAGCTCGAGGAAGCGGCCAAGCGCGCCAACGAGCAGAACCAGGCGGCGATCCTGCGGCTGATGAACGAACTGCAGGAAGTCGCCGACGGCAATCTGACCATCGAAGCGACGGTGAGCGAGGACATCACCGGCGCGATCGCCGATTCGGTCAACTACACGGTCGAGGAACTGCGCGGACTGGTGAGCCGCATCAACGACGCCGCCGAGCAGGTCGCCAGTGCGTCCGCGCAGGCGCGCGAAATCACCACCACGCTGCTGTCGGCCTCCGAGCAGCAAAGCCGCGAGATCAAGGACACCGGCCAGAAAGTGCTGATCATGGCCTCGCAGATCAACGAAGCCTCGCGCAGCGCCGCCGAATCCGCGCGCGTGGCGCGCGCCTCGCTCGATGCGGCCGAGCGCGGCCAACGCGCGGTGTACAACCAGATCGCGGGCATGAACGAGATCCGCGAACAGATCCAGGAGACCGCCAAGCGCATCAAGCGGCTGGGCGAGTCGTCGCAGGAAATCGGCGAGATCGTCGAACTGATTTCCGACATCACCGAGCAGACCAACGTGCTGGCGCTGAACGCGGCAATCCAGGCCGCTTCCGCCGGCGAGGCGGGACGCGGCTTCTCGGTCGTCGCCGAAGAGGTGCAGCGGCTGGCGGACCGTTCGGCCGAAGCCGCCAAGCAGATCGCCGCGCTGGTGCGCACCATCCAGACCGACACGCAGGACGCGGTGACCGCGATGGAGAAGAGCACGCAGGGCGTGGTCGAGGGGACCAAGCTGTCGGACGCGGCCGGCACGTCGCTGGCGGAAATCGGCCGCGTGACACGCCAGGTCGCGGAACTGATCGAGCGCGTCGCCGGCACCACCGGCGAGCAGGCGCAGTCCGCCAGCGGCGTGGCGGTGTCGATCGAAAGCATCCTCGCCACCACCGAACACACGTCGCAGGGCACGCGCCAGGCCGCGCAGTCGATTGGCCAGTTGACCACGCTGGCACGTGAACTGAAGGCGTCGGTCGCGCGCTTCCGCGTGTCCTGACGCGGGGCCGCGATGGATCGCCGCCTCCCTCACCCCTTCTCTCCGTCCCGGCGGATGAGGGGAAATTCTTTGGCCCGCGCCCGACGGATGTCGTGCGCGGTCAGGTGGAGTGCACCATGAGCGAGTCGCGCGAAAACCGGATCCTCGACGCCGCGCCGGACGTGGCGCCGCTGGCGTGGGTGCTGGGTGAGATCCGCACCGCGCTGGCGCAGGCCACGACCGGCGTGCAGACGTTCCTCGGCACCAAGCACGACGTGGAACCGCTGCGCGGCGCGCGCGCGCAGATCCACCAGGCCAACGGCGCGCTGCAGATGCTGAACCTGCGCGGCGTCGTGCAGGTGCTCGACTCGGTCGAGCAACTGCTGCGGCGCTGGGAGTCCGAGCCGCGCGAATGCCTGCCGGCCGGCGTGCGATCGGTCGAGTCGACGCTGTCGGCGGTGGTCGCGTACCTGGAGGCGATGGTCGCCGGACGGCCGAACCAGCCGGTGCGACTGTTCCCGTACTACCGCGAGATCCTCGTCCTGTCGCACGCACCGCGAGTGCACGCGGCCGACCTGATCTTCCCCGACCTGTCGCGCCGGCCGGCGTTTCACAGCATCAGCATCCGGC
>JAKORH010000107.1 GCA_029777935.1 Pseudomonadota bacterium | reverse complement strand
TAGTCGAACTCGCACGCCTGCCCGATCACGATCGGCCCGGCGCCGATGATCAGGATGCTCTTGATGTCGGCGCGCTTAGGCACGACCGCGCTCCTCCATCAATTTCACGAACCGGTCGAACAGGTACGAGATGTCGTGCGGCCCCGGGCTCGCCTCGGGATGGCCCTGGAAGCAGAACGCCGGCCGGTCGGTGCGGGCGAACCCCTGCAGTGTGCCGTCGAACAGCGACACGTGCGTGACACGGCAGGTGCCGGGCAGCGTCTTCGGATCGACCGCGAAGCCGTGGTTCTGCGACGTGATCAGCACGCGCTTGTCGTCAAGATCCTGCACCGGGTGGTTGGCGCCATGGTGACCGAACTTCATCTTCAGCGTCCTGCCGCCGGCGGCCAGCCCCATGATCTGGTGGCCGAGGCAGATGCCGAAGGTCGGGTAGCCGTTGGCGATCAGCTCGCGCGTGGCTTCGATCGCATAGTCGCAGGGTTCCGGATCGCCGGGGCCGTTGGACAGGAACAGGCCATCGGGCTTCATGCGCATCGCTTCCGCGGCCGGCGTCTGCGCCGGCACCACCGTCACGCGGCAGCCGCGCGCAGCCAGCAGCCGCAGGATGTTGCGCTTGACGCCGAAGTCGTACGCGACGACGTGGTGCTTCGGCGCGGCCAGCGCACCATAGCCGGCGCCGAGCGTCCACGCGGTTTCCGTCCATTCGTATGGCGCTTTGACCGACACCACCTTCGCCAGATCGAGCCCGGCCATGCCCGGGAACGAACGCGCGAGCGCGACCGCGCGCGCTTCGTCGTTGCCGACCAGGATCGCACCCGGCTGCGCGCCGCGATCGCGCACCACGCGCGTCAGCCGCCGCGTGTCGATGTCGGCGATCGCGACCACATTCTCGCGCACCAGGTACTCCGTCAGCGACGCCTGCGCGCGGAAGCTCGAATGTACGGGCGGAAGATCGCGGATCACCAGCCCGGCCGCGAACACCTTGACCGATTCCACGTCCTCGCCGTTGGTGCCGGTGTTGCCGATGTGCGGATAGGTCAGCGTGACGATCTGGCGGCAGTAGCTCGGGTCGGTCAGGATTTCCTGGTAGCCGGTGATCGCCGTGTTGAACACCACCTCGCCGACGCAATGGCCGGCGGCGCCGATCGAACGGCCGCGGAAGATCGTTCCGTCGGCCAGCGCGAGCAGCGCGGCGGGACGGGCGTCGGCGATCAGGGAAGACAAACGGGCTCCTCGTCAGCAGCGGCGCGCGGCGACGGCCGGTCCGCTGTCGGCGACGCGCGACGCTCGGTGGTTCGAGCCGATGCCGCGCACTCGCTAAACTGGCAAAGTATATCGCGGTGCCCGATGCTGATTCTTCCGTACCAGACCCGCTTCGCGCTGCGCTCGGCACCGCTCGTCACGCTGGCGCTGATCCTGATCAACGCGCTCGTGTTCTTCGTCGCGCAGGCGCGCGACGACGGTATCTACCAATCCGCGTACCGGTACTACGACGAGTCGGCGCTGCCGCGGATCGAATTGCAGCACTACCGTACGTGGCTCGGGCGCCAGGCGGCGCGCGACCCCGACGCACGCGAGCAACTCGCCGAGCTGCAGGATGCGCTGCGCGAGCAGGATGGCGAGCGCGCGCTCGCACTGATGCAGGGCGACGAGGAGTTCATCCGCGCGCTGCATGGATTGCAGGTTGTCACGCCCGGCGATCCGGAGTTCCTGACCTGGCGCGACGCGCGCAACCGCTACGAGGCGCTGCTCGCCAGCTCGACCACCGAGCGCTTCCTTCTGAAGCGCGACGCGCTGCAGCCGTGGCGCTTCGTCACCTACCAGTTCCTGCACGGCGACCTCGGCCACTGGCTTGGCAACATGGTCGTGCTGCTGCTGGCGGGTTCGTTCGCCGAAGCCGCGCTCGGCCGCTGGCGCTTCCTCGCCGGCTACCTGCTGGCGGGCGCAGGCGCGGGCGCGCTGCACGTCGCGCTGTCGGACGCGCCGGTGATCGGCGCTTCGGGTGCAATCGCGGGCGCAATGGCGATGGTCGCGGTGCTGTACGGGCTGCGGCGCGTGCCGGTGTTCGTGTCGGTGCTGTTCTACTTCGACACCTTCACGCTGCCCGCACTGTGGCTGCTGCCGATCTGGATCGCCAACGAGATCTGGCAGTGGGCAAGCGCGGACGAGGAATCGATCGCCTACGCCGCCCACCTGGGCGGCTTCGCGCTCGGCGCGGCCTACGCGTGGCTGGTGCGCCCCGCGCACCCGCCCGAGCCGGCGGTCGAGCCGGAAACCGAATCCGGCACGGAACGCGCGCGGCTGCGGATGCAGCAGCGCGCCGAGGAGGCAGCAGCGCAGGTCGACATCCCGCGCGCCACCAAGCTGTATGCAGATCTGGCCGCGCAATACCCGCAGCGCGCCGACTACGCGGTCGCGAGCTACAACGTCGCGCTGCTCGGCAATGATTCCGATGCGCTGCGCTCGGCCGCCGAGCACGTGCTGGTCAATCGCCCCGGCCGCGCGAGCGCGGAGCTGCGCCGGGCCTTCCTGCACATCGCGCAGTCGAAGACGCGCACGCTGCTGCAGGTCGAATCGCAGCTTCGGCTGGCGCGCCGCCTGGTGCGCGCACGCGAAGACACGGCGGCGCTGCAGGTGATCGATGCGCTCCTCGTCGACGACGCGGTCCGCGCGGAGCACGCGCGCGCGCTGTCCGATTGCCTGCTCGCCTTGTTCACGATCTATACGCGCCACGGTCTGGCGCAGCCGGCCGACGATGTGCGGCGTCGCCTGGCGCAGTACCTCTCGCCCGCGCCCGCCGCGCCGCCCGCTCCGAGCGGCATGACCACGGTCCAGGGTCCGTCGACCCTGAACTTCGATCTGCCCTGACGGGCGGATTCAATCGGGACGCACGGCGCTCTCGGACGCACCGCGCAGTGCCTGTTCCGCCGCGCCGGCCCGGCCGCTGTCGGCGAACGCCTGCGCGCGCATCAACGCGACCATCGGCACCGCATCGTCACCAGGATGGCGCGCCGCGAAGTCGCGCGTCAGCGCGAGCACGAGGTCGAACTGCCGGGCATCGAGGGCGGCTCGCGCCAGCCGGACCGCGACATCGCCATCGACCGGAGTCCACTGCGGATCGGCCGCGACCTCGTCGCGGGCCAGTGCGAGCGCCTGCCCGGCCTGCTGCGGCAGCAGCAGCTCGAGATAGCGCTCCAGGTGCGCGGTCCGCCGCGCGCGATCGGCGCCGAGCGCGAGCAGGCGATGCAGTCGATCGTGCAGGGCCAGGTCGTCGGGCCGCTGGTCGAGCACGTGCTCGACGAGATCGGTTGCGGCACCCACGTCACCGGCGGCGATCAGCCGCGCCAGCGCGCTGTCGTGCCACTGCCCGTCGACGACATCGCCGCGCGCCTCACCCGGCCCGGTGACGTTCAGGCCGAGGGCGCCGCTGTACTGGTACAGCACGTAGCCCATCAGCGCGCACATGATGAAGAAGAAGTAGTTGCCGACGAAGGAGCTCGCCAGGGCCAGCAGCCACGCCGATTCGCCCAGCGCCGGCGCCACCAGCTCGAATGCCTGCTGCGAGCCGCCCATCAGCAGCAGCAGGAACAGAAAGAGCACCAGGTAAGGTGCACCGATCCGGCGCGCCAGATCGAACACGCGGCGCGGGTTGATCGCCTGCCGCAGGCTGTCCGTCACCGCAAGCGTCATGATGCACGCCGGCAGCAGCAGCGCGACCGCGACGTCCGCCGCCATCGTCAGTACGCCATCGCCGCTGAGCGTCGCGACCACGCCGATCGCGAAGAATGCCGCCAGCATGATCGCCGCCAGCTTCAGCGGCCGCCACGGATGAATCAGACGCCCGGTCGGAAAATCGTCCGGGTGCAGGTAACCCTGCGCGACGCGCTCGATCACCAGGAAGCCGTAGTACGCGAGATAGATCGACGCCACGCTCGCCGCGAGCGACGCGATCCACGGCGACTGCAGCGCGAGCGCCAGCCCGAGAGCCGCAGACACCGCGACGTTGCGCACGAGCGGCGCGCGATACGCCGGAAAACGAAAGAACTGCGGCATGCGGCGCCAGAACGGCGTCGGCGCCTCGGCGTTCGACGGCGGGAGCACGGACGCCTCGTCAGAGCTTCTCGGTTTCGCCGGTCTTCGGCTGCCACTTCATCAGCCGCCGTTCGCCGACGCCCACCGCCCAGTCGAGCACGAGCGCAAACGCGGTCAGCACCAGGATGCCCGCCATCACGGTGTTGATGTCGAACGTGCCCTCGGCCTGCAGGATCAGGTAGCCGACACCGCGCGCCGAGCCGAGATACTCGCCGACCACCGCGCCGACGAATGCGAGCCCCACCGAAGTGTGCAGGGACGAGAACACCCAGCTCATCGCGCTCGGCAGGTACACGTGTCGCAGCAGTTGCCGCGGCGAGGCGCCGAGCATGCGCGCGTTGGCGAGCACCGTGGGGCTGACCTCGCGCACGCCTTGGTAAACGTTGAAGAACACGATGAAGAACACCAGCGTGAAACCGAGCGCGACCTTGCTCGCCACTCCCAGCCCGAACCACACCGCGAAGATCGGCGCCAGGATCACGCGCGGCATCGAGTTCGCGGCCTTGATGTACGGATCGAGGATCGCCGCCGCCATCGGCGACAGCGCGAGCCACATGCCCATCGCCAGGCCAGCGCTGGTGCCGATCGCGAACGCGAGCACGGTTTCCAGCAGCGTGACCCACAGGTGGCCGTAGATGTCGGCCTGCACGAAGAACCAGTCCCAGATCCGCGCGAAGATCTTCAGCGGCTCGCCGAAGAAGAATGCCGCCTGCTGATCACTGTCGAACACGAACGGCGGGATCAGCCCCGGCTTCGTCATCAGATGCCAGAACCCGAACAGCGCCGTGGCGACGGCGAACTGCCAGACTCGCAGGTTGCGGGGGTTCGGCCTGATGCTGGACCACATCTTCGCGCGCGGCTCAGGCGACGAAGTCGTCCGCGCCCGCGACGCGCGCAAACGCGCCGTTCAGTGCCGCCAGGAACGCCGCGTGCACCTGCGCCGCCGGCACGCGCTGGTCGCTCCACTGCAGATCGCGCGTCGCGCAGGCATCCGCCGCCACGCTGCACCGAAAGCCGAGATCGGCCGCCGCGCGCACCGAGGTATCGATGCACATGTGCGTCATCATGCCGGCGAACAGCAGGTCCTCGATTCCCGCTGCACGCAGTTGCTCGGCCAACGTCGTTGCGCGGAATGCATTCGGGAAATGCTTGACGATCAGCGCCTCGCCGGGACGCGGCGCGACCGCCGGGTGAATCTGCACCCCTTCGGTGTCGGGCAGAAAGAACGTCGCGCCGGCGCGCGTCGACACATGCTGAACATGGAACACCGGCAGGCCGCGCTCCCGCTGGCATTGCAGCAAGCGCGCGGCCCGCTCGGCCGCTGCCAGCGGTTCTGCCAGCGGCATCCGACCGCCGGGGAAGTAGTCGTTCTGGATATCGATGATGACCAGCGCACGTGTCGTCATGCCGCCCTCTTCTGCTGTTCGTATCCCTTCAGTACTTCTTCGCGCAGCACGCCCCAGATCGCCTGGTGCAGTTCGATGAAGCGCGGCGCCACGCGCACCTCGGCCACGTCGCGCGGGCGCGGCAGATCGATCGCGAATTCGCCGATCGGATGCGACGCGGGCCCGGCCGACAGCACGACCACGCGGTCGCTCATCGCGATCGCCTCGTCGAGGTCATGCGTGATGAACAGCACCGCCTTCTTCTTTGCCGCCCACAGGTCGAGCACCTCGTTTTCCATCAGCTGGCGCGTCTGGATGTCGAGGGCGGAGAACGGCTCGTCCATCAGAATGATGTCGGGGTCGAGCACCAGCGTCTGCGCCAGCGACGTGCGTTTGCGCATGCCGCCCGACAGTTGGTGCGGATACCGGTCGCCGAAGCCGCCGAGTCCCACGCGCTTCAGCCACGCATCGGCCTGCGCGCGCGCGTCGGCCGCCCGCACGCCGCGAAAATCCAGTCCCGCGGCGACGTTGGCCAGCGCGGTGCGCCATGGCATCAACGCCTCGCTCTGGAACATGTAGCCGGCGCGCGCGTTGATGCCCGAAAGCGGCGCGCCGAAGACTTCCACCCGACCGCTGCTCGGCTCGAGCAGCCCGGCAGCGACGTTCAGCAGCGTGCTCTTGCCGCAGCCGGTCGGCCCGACGACGCTGACGAACTCGCCCGGCCCGACCGCGAGCGTCACGTCGCTGACGGCCGTGTAGCGGCTCCCGGGCGCGTCGCGCGCGATGAAGGTGCAGGTGACGCCGAGCAGCGACAGCGCGGGTGCGGTCATCCGTCGATGCTCGCGAACCCGCCCGCTACGCGCTCGGATACTTCAGGTTGGCCTTGCGCGCGAACTCGTTCGTGTAGACGGACTTCAGGTCGAGCTTCATCGCTGCCAGTTGCGGGTCGACGCTCGCCAGCGCGCGGAACGCCGTCTCCGGACCCTTGTCGGGGAACAGGCCGTCGGTCGAGGTCGCGCCCTTGGCCTTCAGGAACGCAGCGACGTACACGGCGCGGTCGCCGAGCAGGTAGCTCTCCGGCGCGACCTTCAGGACGTCGGAAGCGCCGGCCTGGTGGATCCACTTGTCGGCGCGCACCATCGCGTTGGCGAGCGCCTGGCAGGTGTTGGGGTTCTTCGCGACGAACGACGCCGGCGCGTACAGGCACGCGGCCGGCATCGGCCCGCCGAATATGCGGTCAGCGGTCGCCACGTCGCGGGTGTCGGAGATGACGGTGATCTGCCCGGCGCGCTCGAGGATCGTGATCGTCGGATCGACGTTGGAGATCGCGTCGATCTGCCCGGCGCGCAGCGCCGCCACCGCGGTCGTCGTCGCGCCGACACCGATGTATGACACGTCGGTCGGCTTCAGCCCCGCTTTCGCAAGCACGAAGTTGGCGAGGATCTGCGTCGACGAGCCCGGCGCCGTGACGCCGATCTTCTTGCCCTTCAGGTCCGCAGGCGTCTTGTAGTTCGGCATCGTGATGCGGCTGACGCCGAGCGTGATCTGCGGTGCGCGGCCGGCCAGCACGAACGCCTTCATCGGCTGACCCTTGGCGAGCATCGCGACCGTGTGCTCGAACGCGCCGGAGACCACGTCGGCGCTGCCGCCTACGACCGCCTGCAGCGCCTTGGCGCCGCCGGCGAAGTCGACGATGTTGACGTCGAGCCCTTCAGCGGCGAAGTACTTCAGCCGCTCGGCCACCATCAGCCCGACGTAGTACAGAGCGGCCTGTCCGCCGACCGCGATCGTCAGCGACTTGCGCTCGGGCGCCTGCGCCCGCACGACCGCGGGGGCGGCGATCGCGGCCGCACCCGCAAGAAGTACCTGCCGCCGCCTTGCCTGCAATTTCCGTTGCATCGATGTCTCCTGATTTTCTAGACCACGCCGTCGCGCCGCAGCGCGGCGATCTGCGCCGGATCATATCCAAGGCCGGTCAGCACCTCATCCGTATGTTCACCGAGGCGCGCGCCGAGCCAGCGCGTCTGCCCCGGCGTGGCCGAGAGTTTCGGCGTGGCGGCCGGCACCGCGAGCGACGTACCGTCTTGCAGCGGGTGGCGCTCGATCATGCCGCGGGCAGCGTACTGGGCATCGCGGAACATGTCGGCGACGCTGTAGATCTTCGACACCGGCACGTCCGCCGCCGAAAGCCGCGCCAGCGCCTCGTCGATGCCGTGGCGCGCGCACCAGGCCTGGATTGCGTCGTCGATCTCCTCCGTGCGCGCCACGCGGCCGTCGTTGCGCGCGAGCTGCGGGTCGTTGGCCAGATCCTCGCGTCCGATCGCGAGCATCAACCGCTTGAAGATCGCGTCGCCGTTGCCGGCAACCACGATCGCCTCGCCGTCGGCGCAGGTGTAGGTGTTCGACGGCACGATGCCGGGCAGCGCGCCGCCCGTGCGGCTCCGGATCACGCCGAAGCGGTCGTACTCCGGTACGGTGCTCTCCATCATGTTGAACACCGCCTCGTACAGCGCTACGTCGACCATCTGCCCCGCGCCCCTGCCTCTTCCGCCGGTCGCGTCGCGATGGTGAAGCGCGATCAGCGCACCGATCACGCCGTGCAGCGCCGCCAGGGAATCGCCGATCGAGATGCCGATCCGCATCGGCGGCCGGTCCGGAAAGCCCGAGATGTAGCGGATGCCGCCCATCGCCTCGCCGATCGCGCCGAACCCCGGCCGGTCTCGCATCGGACCGGTCTGCCCGTAGCCCGACAGACGCACCATGATCGTCGCCGGATTGAGCGCGCGCAGCTGCTCGTAGCCGAGGCCCCACTTTTCCAGCACGCCCGGACGGTAGTTCTCGATCACGATGTCGGCCTCGAGCGCGAGCCGGCGCGCGATCTCCCGTGCCCGCGCATCCTTCAGGTTCAGCGTCACCGACTTCTTGTTGCGCGCCTGCACGTACCACCACAGCGACGTGCCCTCGTGCAGGTGGCGCCAGGTGCGGATCGGATCGCCGCCCTCGGTGGCCTCGATCTTGATCACCTCGGCGCCGAACTCCGCCAGCATGCGCGCGGCGAACGGCCCCGCGATCAGCGTGCCCAGTTCCAGCACCTTGATGCCGGCCAGCGCCGTGGTCATGTGCCGTCCGCTACGCGGCGCGGCGATCGAGCATCGCCTGCGCCAGCGTGTTCACGTCGGTGTATTCGAGTTCCGCGCCCGCCGGCACGCCGCGCGCCAGCCGCGTGACCTTCAACTGCGGGTCGCGTGCGCGCAGCAGTTCCGCGATGTAATGCGCGGTCGCATCCCCCTCAGGCGTGAACGAGGTGGCAACGATCACCTCGCGCACCAACCCGTCGCGCGTGCGCGCCAACAGCCGCTCCATCTGGATCTCGCGCGGGCCGACGCCGTCGAGCGGCGACAGCCGGCCCAGCAGCACGAAATACAGTCCCGAGTACGACAGCGACTGCTCGAGCATCAGCTGGTCCGACGGCGACTCCACCACGCACAGCAGTCCGGCGTCGCGCTTCGGGTTGGCGCACAGCTCGCACAGATCCTGCTCGGTCAGCGTGTTGCAGCGGGCGCAATGGCGCACGTTGGCGTGAGCGGCGAGCAGCGCCTCGCCCAGCTTCACCATCGTCTCGCGGTCGTGCTGCAGCAGATGGAAAGTGATCCGCTGCGCCGAGCGCGGGCCGACGCCAGGCAGGCGCTTCAGCGCATCGACCATCTTGTCGAGAGTCGGGCCGAGTTTCACGCGCTCAGAAAGGCAGCTTGAACCCCGGCGGCATCGGCATGCCGGCGGTGATCGCCGACATCTTCTGCTGCGTCGTCTCCTCCGCGCGCCGCACGGCATCGTTGAACGCCGCGGCGACCAGGTCCTCCAGCATGTCCTTATCGTCGCCCACCAGGCTCGGGTCGATCGCCACCCGCCGCACCTGGAACTTGCAGGTCATCGTGATCCTGACCATGCCGGCGCCGGACTGGCCTTCGACTTCCGTCGCGGCCAGCTCCTCCTGCATGCGCTTCATGTTGTCCTGCATCTTCTGCGCCTGCTGCATCAGGCCTGCAAGCTGGTTCTTCATCATCGTTCGGTCCTTTCTTTCCCTCACCCTCGGTCCCTCTCCCCCCGGGAGAGGGATTGGGGTGAGGGTCGCGTTGTCATTCGTTCGGCTTGATCGACGCCGGGTCGACCGTGGCGCCGAAGTTCTCGATCAGTTCCTTGACGAAAGGATCGGCGTAGATCGCTTCCTCCGCCCGCTTCTGCTTCTCGGCGCGCGCCCGTTCGGCGATGCCCGCAGCGGTCGGCCCCGAGGTCGCACCGACGTCGACCGTCACGCGGATCGCGCGGCCGAAGTGCTGCGCCAGCGCGGCCTTCAATCGCTCGAGATTCGAGCCTTCGGCGAGCGTCCTGATCGGCACGCGCAGCTTGAAGTGGTCGGCGTCGGCGGCGACGAGTTCGCTGCGCGTGGCCAGTTCGCGCACCATGCCGCTGACCTTCAGCCGCGCCACCAGCGCCGGCCAGTTGCCGTCGAAGGCGGCGGCGGCATCGGCGGGTGCTGATGCGGCAGCCGAGGCCGGCATCGCCGCGCGCGGCCTGGCGGCGACCAGCGGAGCGGCGCGCGCCGGCGCCGGAGGCTCGCCCGCCGCATCGGCCGGCGCAAAGGCGATCATCCGCAGCAAAGTCATCGTGAAGCCCGCGTATTCGTCCGGCGCGAGGTGCAGGTCGTTGCGCCCGTGCAGCGCGATCTGGTACAGCAACTGCACCTCGTCGGGCGCGATCGTCCGCGCGAAGCGCAGCACGTCGGCCGCGTTCTCGACCTCGTCGCCGATCGCTTCCGGCACCTGCTGCGCGAGCGCGATCCAGTGCAGCAGGCTTGCCAGATCGCGCAGCGCTTGCGCGAAGGAAAGACTGCGCGCAGCCATCTCGTCGGCCACCGCGAGTGCGGCCTTGGCGTCGCGCACCGCGACCGCGTCGAGCACTCGCACCAGCGTCGTGGTGTCGATCGCGCCCAGCATGTTGCGCACGGCTTCCAGCGTCACGTGGCCGGCGCTGTAGGCGATCGCCTGGTCGAGCAGGGACAGTCCGTCGCGCATGCTGCCGCGCGCGGCGAAGCCCAGCATCTTCAGCGCCGCCGGCTCCGCGGGAACGCCCTCCTGCGCCAGGATGTCGGCCATCAGCGCGGCGACCGCCGCCGGCGCCATCTGCTTCAGGTTGAACTGCAGGCAGCGGCTGAGCACGGTGGCCGGCAGCTTCTGCGGATCGGTGGTGGCGAGGATGAACTTGACGTACTCGGGCGGTTCTTCGAGTGTCTTGAGCATCGCGTTGAACGCGTGCGTGGTCAGCATGTGCACTTCGTCGATCATGTAGACCTTGAAGCGCGCGTTGCTCGGCGCGTACACGGCGCGCTCGAGCAGCGTCGTCATCTCGTCCACGCCGCGGTTGCTGGCCGCGTCCATCTCGATGTAGTCGACGAAGCGGCCGGCGTCGATCGCCTCGCATACCGGGCAGCGGTTGCAGGGCGTGGCGGTGATGCCGCCGCTGCCGTCCGGCCCGACGCAATTGAGCGCCTTGGCGAGGATGCGCGACAGCGTGGTCTTGCCCACACCGCGCGTGCCGGTGAACAGGTACGCGTGGTGGATCCGCTTCTGTTGGAGCGCGTGCGTGAGCGCGCGCACCACGTGGTCCTGCCCGACCAGCGAGGTGAAATCGCGCGGGCGCCACTTGCGTGCGAGAACCTGATACGACATGCGATCGATTCTACCCACGCGCGGAACCCGACCCGATCGCGGCGAGTACGGTGCGGGAAGGCGTGCTCGACGCGCGCGCGATCCGGCGCGATGATCGCGCGTCGCTTTGGACGCGAGCCCGCCATGGACTCATACGCAGGTGTCGCGGTTCGTCTCGCGGCTAGTTTGATAGGGCGCGCGGCCCTGCTGGGCGCGTTCCTGTGCGCGTGTCTCGCGCCGGCGGCGCACGCTGATGATGTGCTGCGCATCGGTTCCAAGCGCTTCACCGAGGCGTACATCCTGGCGCAGATCCTGGCGCAGACGGCGCAGGCCGCCGGCACGAAGGTCGAAGTCAAGGCGGGCCTGGGCAACACCGCGATCGTGTACGAGGCGCTGCGTTCCGGTGCCATCGATCTGTATCCGGAGTACACGGGCACGATCGACCTCGAGATCCTGAAGAATCGCGAGCCTACTTCGATCGAGTCGATGAACCGGCAACTCGCGCCGCTCGGCTTCGGCATCGCAGTGCCGCTCGGTTTCAACAACGGCTACGCGCTGGCGATGCGTGGCGCCGACGCCGACCGCCTCGGCATCAAGACGCTGTCGGATCTGGCGCGCCACCCGGAGCTGAAGTTCGGCCTGTCCAACGAATTCATCGGCCGCGCCGACGGCTGGGCGGGGCTCGCACGTCGCTACGGGCTGACGCAGAAGCCGGTCGGGCTCGATCACGGGCTGGCGTTCGACGCGATCGCCAAGGGGCAGATCGACGTCACCGACATCTACACAACCGACGCGCAGATCGAGAAGCTGAAGCTTGCCGTGCTCGCCGATGACCGCGGTTATTTCCCGCGCTACGAGGCGGTGCTTCTGTACCGGCTCGACGTGCCGCAGCGCTTTCCGCAGGCGTGGCAGGCGCTGCAGAAGCTCGCCGGCAGCATCGACGAGCGCGCGATGGTCGCGATGAACGCGCGCGCCGAGCTCGACGGCGTGAAGTTCGAGACGATCGCGCGCGATCACCTCGCCGGCAAGGGCGGGACCGGCGAAAGACAGCGCAGCTTCCGGGCCAAGCTGCTCGGCCCCGACCTCGGGCGGCTGACGCTGCAGCACCTGTGGCTGGTGGCCGCGTCGGTGGCGGCCGCCGCGCTGATCGGCGTGCCGCTCGCGCTCGCGATCGCGCCGGTACCGCGCCTGCGCGCCGTCGTGCTCGCCGCCACCGGACTGCTGCAGACGGTGCCGTCGCTCGCGCTGCTGGCGGCGCTGGTTTCGTGGCTCGGCGTGATCGGGTCCGCACCGGCGCTGATCGCGCTGACGCTTTATGCGCTGCTGCCGATCATGCACAACACCTGCACCGGCGTAGCACAGATCCCGGCCGGCATGATCGACGCCGCGCGCGCGCTCGGGCTGACAAGCGGGCAGCGGCTGCGGCTGATCGAAGTACCGCTCGCGTTGCCGACGATCATCGCCGGGCTGCGCATTGCCGCGGTGATCGCGGTCGGCACCGCGACCATCGCGGCGTTCATCGGCGCTGGCGGCTACGGCGAGAGAATCGTCACCGGGCTGGCGCTGAACGACGGCGCGCTGCTGCTTGCCGGCGCCCTGCCGGCCGCGCTGATGGCGCTTGCGTGCGAACTGCTGTTCGAAGCGATCGAAAAGTCGATCCGGCGCCGGCGCGGAATCGATTCCGCGTAAGGTGCCAGGTGCCATCCCCGCGCCAGCCTGCCCCGGGTGCTTGAAGCGAGGGTGGAGATCCAGTTCGACGCGACCAATCTGGATTCCCGCTTGCGCGGGAATGACAATCGGGGACTTTGGAATCGACGAAACCGGTACGCATCAGGTGGTAGGTGTCATGCCCGCGAAAGCGGGCATCCAGTAGCGCCGCGTGCCGGACCTCCGCATGCGCCGGAATGACATTCACTCGTCCTGGAGCCGAAGCCAAGTGAACGACGAGCTCTGCTTTCTCACCGCCTGCGACCTGGCCGCACTCATCCGTCGGCGCGACGTCTCCGCGCACGAAGTCATGCAGGCGCACATCGCTCGGATCGAGCGCGTGAATCCGCGTGTGAACGCGATCGTGACCTTCCACCCCGAGCGCGCGCTGGCGCAGGCGCGCGCGGCCGACGAGCAGCAGGCGCGCGGCGCGCCGCTCGGCGTGCTGCATGGCCTGCCGACCGCCCACAAGGATCTGGTGCCGACGAAGGGCGTGCGCACGACGTGGGGCTCGCCGATCTACAGGGACTTCATGCCGACCGAAGACGCGCTGATCGTAGAGCGGCAGCGCGCGGCCGGCGCGATCCCGGTCGGCAAGACCAACACGCCCGAGTTCGGCGCCGGCTCGCAGACCTTCAACGCGGTGTTCGGCGCCACGCGCAATCCGTACGACCTTGCGCGCACCTGCGGCGGCTCATCGGGCGGCGCGGCGGTGGCGCTCGCGTGCGGCATGGTACCGATCGCTGACGGCAGCGATCTGGGCGGCAGCCTGCGCAACCCGGCGAGCTTCTGCAACGTGGTCGGCTTTCGCGCCTCCGCCGGCCGCGTGCCGAAGCATCCGGCCAGGCTCGCGTGGAACACGCTGTCGGTCGAGGGCGCGATGGCGCGCACGGTCGAGGACGTGGCGCTGATGATGCAGGCGATCAGCGGGCCCGATTCGCGCGTGCCGATCTCGCTGACCGAGCCGGGTTCGATGTTTGCGCAGCCGCTCGCGCATGACTTCGCCCGTATGCGAGTGGCATGGGCATCGGCGCTCGGGGGCCTGGCGCCGGTCGACGCGCGCGTCGTCGCCGCGATCGACGCGCAGCGGCCGGCGTTCGAAGCGCTCGGCTGCGTGACCGAGGACGCGCTCCCCGACCTCGCCGGCGCCGACGAGGTGTTCCGCGTGCAGCGCGCGCTGATCTTCGCCGCCTCGCACGGCGAACTGATGGAAAGGCACCGCGAGCAGTTGAAGGACACGGTGATCTGGAACATCGAAGAGGGCCTGAAGCTCACCCCGCGCCAGATCGGAGGCGCGGAGATCAAGCGCACGGAGCTGTTCGCGCGCGTGCACGCGTTCTTCGAGCGCTACGCGTTCCTGGTGCTGCCGGTGGCGCAGGTGCCGCCGTTCCCGGTCGAACAGCCGTGGGTGCGCGAGATCAACGGCCAGCCGATGCGCGACTACCTGGAGTGGATGAAGTCCTGTTACCTGATCACCGCGACCGGGCACCCGGCGATCTCGGTGCCGTGCGGATTCACGCCCGAAGGACTGCCCGTCGGCGTGCAGATCGTCGGCCGCTATCGCGACGACTTCGGTGTGCTGCAGCTTGGCTATGCGTTCCAGCAGGCCACGCGGTTCTGGGAGCGCGCGCCTCAGCTCTGACCGAGCTGCAGCAGCGCCTCGCCGCTGACACGGCAGATGCGCCAGTCGGGCAGCAGTTCCGCGCCGAGCGACTTGTAGAATTCGATCGACGGCTGATTCCAGTCGAGCACCGCCCACTCGAAGCGGCCACAGCCGCGCTCCACCGCGAGCCTGGCAAGGTGCAGCATCAGCGCCTTGCCGTAGCCGCGCCCGCGCGCTTCCGGCACGACGAACAGATCCTCGAGGTACAACCCGCGCCGCGCGAGGAAAGTCGAAAAGTTGTGGAAGAAGAGCGCGAACCCGACCGGCCGCGCTCGTTCCCAGCCGACGACAGCCTCGATCACCGGCCGCTCTCCGAACAGTTCGCGCCGCAACTGCGCCTCGGTGCCCACAACCATGTGCGTGAGCTTCTCGTACTCCGCCAGTCCGCGGATCAGTTCGAGCAGCACGCCGCAATCCTGCGGCCGCGCGGATTCGATGCGAAACGTCATCCTCGGTCCGGTCTGTGTGGGGGAGGTCCAGGAGGGGCGCAGCCCCTCCTGCATCAAGACCTTCGCGAGCCTCGCCTCGCCGCCCGCAGGGCGGAGAGGCGAGCCTTGTCCTCGGCACTGAAGGAACTCCGCTGTGGCTGCTTCGTTCCCGACCTGACCAGGTTCACGGCACCATCATGCGAGGGGGCCCGCCGGAATGAATGCTAACAGGCGCCGACGGCGATGAAGTTCAGCAGCCGTAAGCGGCAAGACTGCGCGCTACTCGATCGTCGTCCCGGCGGAGGCCGGGACCCAATTGTGCTCGCCTGCAAATTGGGCCCCGGCCTGCGCCGGGACGATGAAACACGCTGCATGCCCGCTTTCGCGGGCATGACACCTCAGCCCAGATACTTCAGATGCGAGGCGCAGTACGCGCGGCAATCCGAAGCACCGAAGCGCGCGCAAACGATCTTCCCTTGCACCGCGCGGTTGAGCACGCATTCGTCGCGCCCCGAGCGCCGCACACCCGTCACGCGCACACCGCGCGCAGTCAGCAAATAGTCGATGTGCCAACGCAGGGCCTTCGTGCGCCGCAGATGGCGCTCGAGGCGCGCCTCGAGACCGCGCTTCGCGGAACCCGTGTAGACGTAATGGCCCGGCGGAAATTCCACCAGACCCAGCCGTCCGATCCGGCGGCGAACCGGTCGCGCCACCTCGATCAGCAACTGGTAGCTGATCGCGCGGCGCTCAGGCCGGCGCATACTGATCGAGCGTCGGGTAATCCGTGTAACCCTTCGCGCCGCCGCCGTACAACGTGTTCTTGTCCGGATCGCTCAACGGCGCGTTCTCGCGCAGCCGGCGGACCAGATCGGGATTGGCGACGAAGGGGCGACCGAACGATACGAGGTCGGCCGCGCCCGCAGCGATCGCGTCGAGCGCCATCTGCCGCCGGTAGCCGTTGTTGACGATCCATGCGCCGGCGAACTTGCGCCGCAGCGACGCGTAGTCGAACGGCGCGAAATCGCGCGCACCCGCAGTCTGGCCCTCCACCACTTCGACGAACGCGAGGCCGAGCGGCGCCAGTTCCGCCAGCGCGAACTCGTACAGCGCCTGCGGCGCGCTGTCCTGGCCGGCATCGTTGGCAGGCGTGACCGGGGACAGCCGCAGCCCGGTGCGGCCACCGCCGATCTCCGCGGCCACCGCCTGCATCACCTCGAGCAGGAAGCGCGCGCGATTCGCGATCGATCCGCCATACGCGTCGGTGCGGTCATTGATGCTGTCGCGCAGGAACTGCTCGACCAGGTATCCGTTGGCGCCGTGCACCTCGACGCCGTCGAAACCGGCGTCCATCGCGCGCCGCGCGCCGTCGCGATAGTGTCGCACCACGGCCGGGATTTCGTCGGTGCGCAAGGCGCGCGGCACCGACACCGGGACGAAGCCGTCCTTCGTGAAGGTCTTGGTGTCGGCGCGTCTCGCGGTGGACGACACGGGCGCCTGGCCATCCGGTTGCAGACTGACGTGCGAGACGCGCCCGACATGCCAGAGCTGCGCGACGATACGTCCGCCTTCCGCATGCACGGCCTGCGTCACCTGCTTCCAGCCGGCAACCTGCGCATCGTTGTAGATCCCTGGCGTGTCGAGATAGCCCTGTCCCTCGGGGCAGACTTGCGTGCCCTCGCTGACGATCAGCCCGGCGCTCGCGCGCTGGCGGTAGTACTCGACAGCAAGCCGCGACGGCACCTGTCCCGGCGCGGCACGGTTTCGTGTCAGGGGCGCCATGACGATGCGGTTGGCAAGCGCGATGTCGCCGATGCGAACAGGGTCGAACAGCGTGGTCATGTCGAGTCCGTCGGGGCGTCGATGAGATCGAAGACCGCATTACGCCTGCACCTTTCGCGGACCGGATTGAGATATGTCAACGCACGACGGAGCGAGATCGGCGCGCGTTGGAGTTCACCCGCGGGCATAAGCCGCCGAAGGCGGCTGTAGCACGTCGGGTGCGACGCCGGGTTGGGCGCCGCCCTGGCTACAGCGACGGTTGGTTCTCCCGGCTTGAGTGCCACAACGCGAGGACTTCGAGCGAGTCGTTGATTTCGCGGTAGTACACGAAGTACCCGATTCGACCAAGGAAGAGGCGCCGCACACCTGGCGCGCGCGATCCTTCATACCTCGAACCAATGCCAGGTTGCTCCGCCAGTAATGCCAAGGATTCGCCAACGTCCTTGAATACCGCCCCAGGTGCCGAAGGGCGATTTTCGAACCACCACTCGGCGGCCTTGCGGATCTGTCTTGCAGCGCGGGCCGAAACCTTGACCCGGAGAGGCATGGTCAGGCGAACTTTCGCAATCCCTCGAGCAGCTGCTCGAGAGTGACGAACTCACCCCTTTGGATTTCGGCCATCGCCTCGAGGAGCTCGGTTTCCTGCTCCTCGGTAAGGCGGAACGGCTCATCCGCGCCGCGAGCGATCACAGCGACGACGGCGCCTTCCCGCAGGGGGACGCCCTCTACGACGACTTTGCCGTCAATGACCGTGCCCGTGGCAACTTGCATAAATTCATGGTACTCGCCTACGCGGCAGCCGCAAAGCGTGTGACGCTCAACCCTTCTCTTCGGGCCGACGCGCTCGCATCGAAGGAGGTCGTCACCATGCGTTACGTTCCGCTCGGCCGCACGGGTCTGTTCGTTTCCGAGCTGTGCCTCGGCACCATGACGTTCGGCGGCGGCGAAGGCCTGTGGGACAAGATCGGCAACCTGCAGCAGACCGAAGCGGAGCAACTGATCGGCCAGGCGCTCGACGCCGGCATCAATTTCATCGACACCGCCGACGTGTACGCCGGCGGCCGGTCGGAGCAGATCACCGGGCAGGCGCTGAAGAACCTCAAGGTGGCGCGGAACGACGTGATCGTCGCGACCAAGGTCTTCGGCGAGACCGGTCCGGGCCCGAATGCGCGCGGCGCCTCGCGCAACCACGTCCTCGACGGCGTGAAGGCGAGCCTCGCGCGGCTGCAGCTCGAGCACATCGACCTCTACCAGATCCACGCATTCGACCCTGCGACTCCGATCGAGGAGACCGTGCGCGCGCTCGACACGCTCGTGCGCGAGGGCCTCGTGCGCTACGTCGGCGTATCGAACTGGGCGGCGTGGCAGGTCGTCAAGGCGCTCGGCATCGCCGAGCGGCTCAGGCTGGCGCGCATCGAATCGCTGCAGGCGTACTACACGGTCGCCGGCCGTGACCTGGAGCGCGAGATCGCGCCGATGCTGAAGAGCGAAGGCGTGGGTCTGCTGGTGTGGAGTCCGCTGGCGGGCGGACTGCTCAGCGGCAAGTACGGCCGCGACCAGCGCCCCGAAGCGGGCAGCCGCCGCGTCGACTTCGATTTTCCGCCGGTGAACCGCACGCGCGCGGACGCGTGCATCGACGTGATGCGGCCGATCGCGCAGGCGCGCGGCATCTCGGTCGCGCAGATCGCGCTCGCGTGGCTGCTGCACCAGCCGCACGTCACGAGCGTGATCATCGGCGCCAGGCGCGCCGAACAACTCGCCGACAACATCGCCTCGACGCAGATCGCGCTCAGCGCCGAGGAGCTGGCGACGATCGACGCGGCGAGCGCGCTACCGGCCGAGTATCCCGGCTGGATGTTCGAGCGGCAGGGCGAGTACCGGCGCCGGCAACTCGCCGAGGCACATGGACGCGTGCCGACTTGAACTCCGGCAACTGCGGCCGAGTGCCGAGATCCAACTCTGCGCAGCGGGTTCGGGTCAGAACGCTCCCCCGGCGCACCGCGGCGCGCGTGGAGCTGTACTCCTCGTCTTCGCCGCTACTGCTGGACTTCGCGCCACGAAGCTCGCCCACCCGAGTTCGGGTCGCCCGCGATCCTGATCGCACTAACGCTCGCATCGGAGTTACCAAGCAGCGCACGGCCGTAAGCGCCGCCATAGATCAGAGACATGCCCCGACCACCCTTCACTTGCATGCCGGCGTGGTTATCCGTGGAGTTGAACGAGCCGTCACCGTTGATGTCGAGCACCGAATACGACAGTTGTCCGCCAGTGTACGGATCGAGCGCCATGAACCATCCGGTGCCGCCGAAATCACACGGATCCGCTGAAGGCGTGAAGCTCCTTACGAAGAGCCGACCTGCGGATAGCTGAACGTTGGAGACCACTCTTTCGCCGTCGAGCGGAGAGTTCTGCAGATCGACATACCAGCCACGCTTGCTCGAATAGTCGACCACCGTCGTCGTGAAGTCGCGGACATTGACCAACCCGACGGTCGATGTTGTATATGTCTGCTGAACCAGCGGATACGTCGCCGCCGAAGGCACAGTGCGACTGCTTCTCGTGATCGCGGTTCCATCGTCGTAAATGCCGTAGATGGACTGCACCGTCATGTCGACCTGGTCGCCGATCGCATAAAAGCGGCCCGTCCCCGCGTAGACCATGTTGCCTGTGCGCCCCTGCGGTGGCGCGCCGATCTCGATCACACCCGTGATTGGCTCAACAGCGCCGGACGCATTGCGCGCGGTAAACAGCGGCGCCGGATTGCCCGCGTTCGAATACGCCACGCCCCAGCTCGCGGGGTTGCTGCTGGATACGTCGAACTTCCACACGTTGCCCTGGATGTCGCCCGCATAGATCACGTCGATCACGCGATCACCGGTGACGTCAAGCAGCGACGGTGAGCTCAGACCGTTTGCACCACCCGTGCATGGCGTCGTCGATGTCGCGCGCGTCTGCGTATCGATCTTCTTGAGGATTGCGCCGTCGCTCAAGCGAACAATGTAGAGAACGGCGCAGCCGTAGGTGCTGCCGTAGCCGTTGCCGAACACCGCGGCCCAGTCGCCGCTGTTGAGCCGCGCGATGATCGGGCGTCCGATCGTGTAGCCGAGATCCTGGAACCCGCTGTCACCCGCGTTGCGCTCCCACAGCACGCGGCTTGCACCCGTCGTCGCATTGGCGAAATCAGAAGGTTGACGAACATCGAGTGCGAAGACTGCATTGCCGCCCGCGCCCGTCACCCCGACCAGGGTGGACCGCCAGCGCTCGCCCGCGGGCGAGCCGCTGAAGTAGGCATCGCCGACGAAGGGAGAGCCATCCACGTAGAACAGGTGCGTGTAGTTCGGATCAGTCAGCTGCGTCAGATTCGACAGAACCGTGCGTGGCACGTAGGCAAACGTCTCGGCCCCGGTGGCCGCGTTGAAGCCATGCAGCATGCCGTCGTTCGATCCGATGTAGATCATGTTCGCCCGCGTAGCGCCGCGTTTGAACGTCAAGTAGTCGTTGTAGGGCTCTGTCGCAGTCGCAAGCCCCTCCGGCAGGACCGAGTAGCCAAAGTTGCCGCCGCCGGAAAATACCGGGTCGGAGTCGACAATGTCTCCGAGGACCGAGCTGCGCGTCCGGTAGCTGCCGCTGTTCGATTGTTCGTTCGATTGATCCCCCCGCAGGTAATTCAGAATGGACGTCTGCGTGGCAGCCGGGGCCGCACCCAGACCCATTGCCGTCCACATCGCGCTCGTGATCCCTGTGGAATCGAAGCTGACGCCGGCCGAGCCGGTCCAACTGTAGATCTTCCGCTGCGGCGGGGTCGGAATGAGACTCGGCGTGTTGTAGGTGTCCCAGATGGCGCTCGCCAATGTGCCATCGGCGTTCAGACTATAGGCAGTCATCTGTCCGCTCCAGTCGCCGCTGTTGAACCGCGCCTGAAACACCACGGTGCCAGTGTCCAAACGCGTCGAGTTGGTTGCCAGCGATGACGAAGACGCCTGCCGAGACAGCGTGGCCTTGATTGCCGAATTCAATGCCGCATTGAGCTGAGTCGGACTGTCGGCGGAGAAGAACTGGCCGCGGCTGTTGATGGCCGCATGCCACAGGTCGTAGACCTTTCCATTGCTGGAGCCGGACAGCGATCCCACGCTCGGCCACGCAACGCTGCCGCTGGCCAGATTCGCGTAGTCACCGGCGAAAGTGCTCCCGCCCCACGTGGCGTTGGTGACGTTGAGTTGACCGGTCAGACCCAGCCCGACCGTGAAGTTCACCATGTGCTGCCAGGTCGCCGGGTCGTTCTTCGCGTTCCAGTACTGAGCCGACGCGGTCGGACCCGATCTATCCGAGAACCTCGGGATCACCTTGTTGGCGAGGTCGGGGCGCAGGTCGGTGGCCCAATAGTAGAACGCCTCGTCGGCGAGGGTGTTGCTCTGGGTGTCCTTGTACGGCGAACTCGCTGAGTACGCCGTTGCATCCGGAAGAGTACGATTCGTGTTGTCCACGTTACCGCAGCTTCCACCGCCGCAGGTGCCATAGGAACCGTTCCACTGGCCGTCCGTCATCGCGATGTGGAAATTGGGGCGGCAAGCATATTCGGTTCCCAGCGTGACCTGGGGATCGAGCGCATAAGGGCTGCTGAGGCCGCTGGTCTTGTAGTAATCCCCAGCTCGAGACAACGCCGACTGCAGCGGCGTACCGCCAGCAGCCGGCAGCGTGAACACCCACTTGTAGAAATTGGTCTTCTGCGACCCCTGGAACTTGCGAATCTTGTTGTCGAATCCCAGGCTGTTGCAGTTGCTGATCGGCAGTGAATTGCAGGTGTTCAAGGATTGAAACGCGACGCGTGTATCGGGACCAACGCCCGCGAAGGCGGTCGCGGCCGCCGCCTTCACCGCCAGGCTGCGTACGCGGTAAAAGGAGTACCAGTTGGCGAAATTCTGGCGCTCATCGGTTCCGCTGGGATGCGTCGCATCCGGCGGGCCCGACGTAGATGAAACGATGACGAGGGTGTAGCAGCTTTCAGTGTCGATCTGCGCAGCGGTGCAGCTCGTGTTCCATTTGTAGTAATACGCCTTGCCCACTGAATTGACTGTCGCCGCGCCAATCGTAGTCAGATCTGCGCTCGGGTGCTGATTGAAGGCGTGCCAGTTGCCGCTCCCGGCGCTGTTCGGACACTGAAACGGACTGCTGCCCGCGCTGGTGGGAAGGATGTTCGATACGGGGTTGTACTCCCAGCTTGGCCGGTACTTGCTGCCGAGATCGATCGATCCCCGCGTCGTGTCGTAGCCATTGATGTAGGCGTTGCTGAAGCTTGTCGTCAGCGGATTGCCGTTGGCGTCGAGAGGCGCCGGATAGGTATCGTTGGGGTCGTACCAGATCGGATTGCGGTAAGCCGACATGCCCCGGCGCGTGCCCGAGAGACTGCATGTGCTGTCCGGTACGAATGCCCACTGCATCGAGCCGGAATCGTCCAGCGTCACCACGATGTTCGGAGGCAATGCCTGCGGCAGAATCAGTGGCAAAGTGGAAACCGTCTGGGCCGTGACGCCTGCCGCGATCATCGCCGACGCGAGGACCATCAGGGTCAGCACGCGACGAATCCTGCTTCCACTCGGGGACGGAGATTGGGCGCGGTTCATGGTGTTGCCTCGTTTCTCTTGCTGAACGTGATATGCGGAGTGACCTCGGTTCAACGGCGATAGACCGTCTGCAGCGTTACAGTCGAACTGTTGGTCGAGCCGTACCCGCGCGCCGTCACGCGATAAACCGTGACCTCGCGCATTTCCTGCCCGCCCTGCTGCGAATAGCCAAGCCCCGGTTCTTCCAGCGTGATCATCTGCTCGACGATGCAGGCGGGCTGCCGCGACACCGACGTCATCGGCGCTGGCCCGCTCGGGTCGATCACGCGAGTGGCCGTCGCGGAGTTCCAGTTGATCGTCTGGTAGACCTGCGGGCTGGTGATCGGCTGCGCGGTGTACATGCCGCCCGTGCCATCGAACGCAGGCAGCGACGCGCCGGCGAGAACGCTCTCGCAGTTGCGCAGCGCCGCTTCCGCGGATTCGAAGGCGCGCAATCGCTCGCGTGCGTTGCCCGACATCCGCTCCTCGAGCGCCGACGCCCAGTACGCGGAAATCCCGAGAATGCTGATCAACACCAGGATCACCATCCCGACCATCAGCGCCGCGCCGCGCTGGCGCCTCCGGCACCGGTCGTTCCGCATCAACGTCGCTCTCATGGCAGGCGATTCCGAAGCGCGACGGTTGAAGAGAACACGCGATACAGGCGGGTGTCCGGCGCCGTTACCGCGTCCGCGGCGTTGACGACGCCATCGCCGTTGATGTCGCGGAACAGGTAGGTGCTGCCGCCGAGAACCACATTTGTGTCCGGACTGGAAACGAGAACGGCGATCCGAACGCTCAGTACGGACGACCAGTTGACGACCGCGTTCGCGGCATGAAACACATCGGCCACACCGTCGCCCGAGGTGTCCTCTCCGTACAGGATGCTCAGATCGGCGACGTTTTCGACCAGCTCCTCGGTGCCGCGCGTTCTTGAGAATCGGTACAGAGCACGCCGGCCGGCCGCATTGTTCCCGACGAAATACGTGATCTCGTCCATGCGGTAGACGAGCGGCCGAGAATCGATCGCGAACGCATTGAAGCGGTTGCTGGTCGCTCCCGTGACGATTCCGTTGTTGCCGTTGCCCGTAGCGGCGTGCAAGATGTCCGTGGCGTCAGCCCCGGTCCCGCACAGTTGCGCCGGAACATTGGTGACCTTGCCGACGACAGCGCGCTGGCAGTCGCCGATGAAGAAATAGTCGTTCTGCCGGAAGCCCTGGCAGTTGTCCGCGAGCGTGAACTTGGCGTTGGTGTAATCGCTCGTCGTCGTAATCGGCGTGCCGCCTCCCAGCGCTCCTCGAATCGTGATGACATCGCCCGCCACCCGTGCCACGGTCGTCGGGTTGGTCCAACCCACACCTCCCGCGTAACCGATAGCGGTGTCGGCGGCGCCGCTGTATGGCAGCACCGGATTGGAGATGACCAACGGGTGTCCATTGGCGCCGGACATGCAACCCATGAAACCCGTCAGCCGCATGTCACGCTCGATCGCGTCGAGCGCTGCGCGTCCGGATTCCTGCACGCGCACCACGTTTTCGTTCATGCGGCTCGCACCCCGGGTGCTGACATAAAGGTAGACGAGCGCGGACACGACGAACATGCCGAGCGTCATCGCGATCATCAGTTCGATCAGCGTGAAACCCCGCATCGACGGCGAGCAACGGGCCCATTCTTTGATCTGCATCCCCGCGACCCTCAATTGACCCAGGCTTCGGTCGACAAGATCAGCGCGGCGTTCGCGTCCCCGCCCGCCCGCCGATCGTCCCATTGCACGGTGATGGTCACGACCCCGTTGTTGATCGCGATGGCGCCATCACCCGATGGCAGCATCGCGATGCGAGCGATCCACTCAGCGAGATCGCGCTGTGCAAGCGAGGGGCCGGTCGGCACCGGGTCTCCGATGGCGCGGTTGTAATCGCCATGTCTTGCCGCACTCCGATTGACTCGCATCCGGTCGGCCATGTCGTGCGCCAGTTCCGCAGCAGAGGCGCGGTAGAACGAACTGTGATTCGAGCGCATGCCGGAGGCCTGCATGCCGGCAACCCCCAGCGCGCCGATCGAAAGCACGACGATGGCCACCAGCACTTCAATCATGCTGATGCCGAGCTGCCGACGCGACGCAAGTGCGCGCGCGGTCCGCGAATCGACTACCCCCGAACTGAAACTCTTACTTGGCATTGGCTCATCTCGATATGCAGATTGCGGCGGCCAGATCCTTGCTCTTCGGCTTCATGCTAAGAACGCTCAATCCGGCGAACATCCGGGCAATGGATGGCGGGCGATGGGCGGCGGCCCGCGAGGGAGCACGCGGGGCTCGAAGCCACATATCGCCGACGGAAGGCGATGACAGGAGGTCCGCGATGGATGTCCGAATCATTCGCGGCGTGGGCATGTTCATTCGAAGTCATCCACACGAGATTCACCGCTGCCAGCACTGCGCCAGCGATCCGGTGCCCGTGATACCGCGCGACCCGGTGTTGTCGAGCGTGAAGCTGCCGCACGTGGCATCCGAGAAAGCGTCGCTGCCCGCCGGGCAGCTGGCGCTGGCGCAGGGCGCGGCAGCAAGAGCGAACGCCGTTCCGCTGCCGGTAAATGTCACGCTCAAGGCATAGCTAGCGCGTCCCTCCGCGGGCGCAACCTGCAGCGCGGATGGCAGTGAGACGGACGTGCCGGTTTGAGTCAGGCAGTTGGCGGTCGAGCTGAAGTTGTAGCAACCCGCAGCGGTGTAATTGCGCTCCAGGAATTGGGCCGACTCCATCAGGGCGCGCTTGGCCTCGGCACGCTTCGCCCTGGCTATGTAGTCCTGATATTGCGGAATCGCGATCGCTGCGATCACGGCAATGATCGTGACGACGATCATCAGTTCGATCAGCGTGAAGCCGCCCAGCGCTCGGCAACCCGGATATCCGCCAACGCGCATCGCGTCCACGGTCGAGTCGCGAAGTACACCCGAAGGCATGATCACCCCGAACGGGCGCTCGGATTTCGAGGGAGTGTTTGACATGGCGCGTCGTTCCGGCGCTATGGAGTGGGAGCCAAGCAGGTCCCGCCGATGTTGGACCCGGCGTCGCTTTCCGGGATGCCGTCGCCGTTGGCGTCGGTGGCGACTCGGATGCGTCCCGAAGAATTGACGAGGATGGCCCGCGAGCGAGGTTGGTTGTTCAGCGGCCCCAGCGACGTCGTTCCATAACAGACGACGACAGCTCCACCGGGGCCGGTGAGCGGAGTGTCGAAGAACCGGCCGTCGGCACGGAACGCAATCGCCCCGGCCAAGCCGTTGCTCGCATAGACGGTGACGGGCGCGCCAACGGGCTGCCCGACCCGGATGATTTCCTCGCCCGCGTCGCAATCCCGATTGTTGTTGACGTCGGCGCATATGCGCCAGCCATTGCCCCAATCCGCCGGCGCACCCGACGAAGTCTTCATGACGACGCTGTAGCCGCGTTTGATGGCCTCGGTGCGCGCCATCGAAAGGGCGGCTGCGAAGTCGTTGGTTGTCGCCGCGAGCCGAACGCTGACGAAGAAGTTCTGCAGGCTCGGAACGCCAAGGGCAAGAAAGATCGCGACGATGGTGAGTACAACCATCAGTTCGATCAGCGTCACACCGCGGGCGAGCGCCAGCGATCGATTCCGTCCGATCGGAGTCGGTCTTGCTCGTCGATGAAGACTCGGCCGACTCATCCCGGTATCTCTGCAGTCGCGGCGACCGCCGCCAGAAGCGCGACGATCACCGTCACGACCATCCATCCGATCAGGGTCAAGCCGCCGTTGCTCGCAGGTTGCACTCGTGTTCCTCGCAATGGCCGAGTCGTGGTCGTCATCAGGCTTCACGCCGTCCTGCCGCGACGGTTTTCCCGTCCGACGGCGCGCAAGCTATCAGTCGTTCGGGGGATTGGCATCGACCGAATGACGTAGCAGCGGGGGCATTTCGATGGACGGTCCGTCCCGCTGCGTGTGCGGTGTCAGTGGTTCGACACGCGATCGCGAATGTCGGTCGTGCGCGTCCTCTCGTCGTTCTCGTCGATTGCGCCCTCGAGGCCGGCGATCGCACCCCGGGCAAGTGAGTTCCGTGGCGGCCGTCTTTCGAGGCGCTGCCAATTCCTAAGCGGCTGCGCTCTCGGCGCTTCACTCGGCATCGGCCTCGCTCGGTCAGTCCCCGGGTGCCGGGCGCCTCAACCGCCTGCATAATCCCCACCCCATGACCGACATCGTCCTGGAGCGGGTTTCCAAGCGCTACGGCGCCGTGACCGCGGTCGACGACGTGAGCCTGCGCGCCGACGCGGGCAGGTTTCTGGTGCTGCTCGGCCCGTCAGGCTGCGGCAAGTCCACCGTGCTGCGGCTGATCGCCGGGCTGGAGGAGCCGACCGCGGGAAAGATCCTGATCGGCGGGCGCGACGTGACGCGGCTCGCGCCAGACCAGCGCCGCGTGTCGATGGTGTTCCAGTCGTACGCGCTGTTCCCGCACCTGAGCGTCGCGGAGAACATCGTGTTCGGGTTGAAAGTGCGCCGGACGCCGCAGGCCGACCGTGCCGCGCGGCTGGTGCGTGTGGCCGAACTGGTCGGACTTTCCGGACAACTCGAGCGCAAGCCCGCGCAGCTTTCCGGCGGGCAGAGGCAGCGCGTCGCGCTGGCGCGCGCGATCATCGCCGAGAACGCGATCTGCCTGATGGACGAGCCGCTGTCGAACCTCGATGCCCAGTTGCGGCACGGCATGCGGGTCGAGATCCGCGCGCTGCAGCAGCGGCTCGGTATGACGGTCGTCTACGTCACGCACGACCAGGTCGAGGCGATGAGCATGGCCGACCGCGTCGTGCTGATGCGCGACGGCCGCATCGAGCAGCAAGGCACGCCGGAGGAGCTGTATGCGCGGCCGGCGAGCCTGTTCGCGGCACGCTTCATCGGCACGCCGGCGATGAACCTGGTCGCGCTCGAAGACGGTCCCGACGGTGCCGTGATCTACGGTGCGCACGAGCCAGTGTTCCGCGCTCCCGGCAAGGGCTTGACGCTCGGCATTCGCCCCGAACACATCCGCCTCGTCGATGCCGATGGCGTGGCAGCGGAGGTCACGAGCGCCGAGTATCACGGTGCCGACACGATCCTAACCACCCGCGTCGGGCGAGAGGCATTGCTGCTGCGCGCACCTGGCCAACTGCGGCTGCCGGCCGGGACGGCGGTCCGGCTCGGGTGGGATGCCGAGTCGGTACATTTGTTTGATTCCGCGACAAGCACGCGTGTGAGCGTCGCCCCGGCGCAGGCCGGGGCCCAATTTGCAGCGTCGTAACTTGGGCCCCGGCCTGCGCCGGGGCGACGGCGCACCATGAGGAGGACGACCGATGAGATGGCTGTTCGCAATGTTGATGTGCAGGCGGTCGGATGATTCAGCAAACTACCCGTGTCATGCCCGCGCAAGCGGGAATCCAGTCGGTGATGGGACTGGATGCCCGCTTTCGCGGACATGACTCCGAGCGCTTTCTCGGGAATGACACGGGCACAACCAGGAGGAGGAAGACAATGAGATGGCTGTTCGCAATCCTGATCGCGGCGCTGTGCACGACCGCGACGCCGGCGCGCGCCGCGACCGAGCTGACGTTCTACTACCCGATCGCGGTCGGCGGTCCGCTGACCAAGGTGATCGACGGCTACGCGCGCGAATTCGAAAAGGAGCATCTCGACATCAAGGTCAACCCGATCTATGCCGGCAACTACGACGACGCGCGCATCAAGGCACTTGCCGCGCTGAAGGCCGGGCAGTCGGCGCCGCTTTCGGTGCTGTTCTCGATCGATCTGTACGAGTTGCTCGAGCAAGACGCGATCGTCGCGTGGGACGACGTGGCCACCACGCCCGAGGACAAGGCGTGGCTGAAGGCGTTCTACCCGGCGCTGATGATGAACGGCACCTACAAGGGCAAGGTCTACGGCATCCCGTTCCAGCGCTCGACGATCGTGCTGTACTGGAACAAGGAGGCGTTCAAGGAAGCCGGCCTCGACCCGGACAAGCCGCCCGCGACCTGGGACGAGATGATGCAAGTGGCGACGAAGCTGGTGAAGAAGGACGCTGCCGGCAATGTCACGCGCTGGGGCGTGACGGTGCCGTCGACCGGCTACGCGTACTGGATGTTCCAGGCTTTCGCGCGCGAAAACGGCCACGACCTGATGAACCGCGAGGGCAACGCCGTCGACTACGCGAATCCCGACGTGATCGCCGCGCTGCAGTTCTGGCGCGATCTGGGCGCGAAGTACAAGGTGATGCCGGAAGGGACGATCGAATGGGGCACGCTGCGCCAGGCCTTCACCGAGGGCAAGACCGCGATGATGTGGCACACGACTGGCAACCTCACTGCGGTGAAGGACAGCGCGAAGTTCCCGTTCGGAGTGGCGATGTTGCCCGCATCGAAGCAGCGCGGCTCGCCGACCGGCGGCGGCAACTTCTATCTGTTCAAGAAGACCACGCCTGAAGAGCGCAAGGCCGCGCTCGCGTTCGTCAAGTGGATGACCGCGCCGGAGCGCGCAGCCGACTGGAGCATCGCGACCGGTTACGTCGCAACGCGGCCCGACGCGTACGACACTGCGAAGATGAAGGCGTATGCGGCGGGGTTTCCGCAGGCATTGGTCGCGCGCGACCAGTTCCAGTACGCCACGCCGGAACTGTCGACGTTCCAGACGGGCCGCGTGCGCAAGCTCCTCGATGACGCGATCCAGGCCGCGCTGACGGGTCAGAAATCGCCCGCCGATGCGCTGAAGGCCGCGCAACAGGAAGCCGATCGGCTGCTGAAACCCTATCGATGAACGAGACAGGATGAAGCACGTCTACGGCTGGCTGCTGCTGACGCCGGCCGCGATCCTGCTCGTCGCGTTCACGCACTACCCGGCCGCGGCGACTTTCATCGACAGCTTCTTCTCCACCGGGACGGCGATCCGGCCGTCCCGGTTCGTCGGCGTCGACAACTATGCGGCGCTGGCGAACGATCCGGTGTTCTGGCAGGTGCTGGGCAACAACCTCTGGTTCGCGCTCGGCACGATACCGACCGGAATCGCGCTCGCGCTCGCGATGGCGCTGTGGGTCAACGGCAAGCTGCCGGCGCGCGCGCTGGTACGGCTGGCGTACTTCACGCCGACCATCCTGCCGATGATCGCGGTGGCCAACATCTGGCTCTTCTTCTACACGCCGCAGATCGGACTGCTCGACCAGTTGGGCGCGCTGATCGGCCGCCCGAGCCACAACTGGCTCGGCGACCCGCACACCGTGCTCGGCGCGACGATGGTGATGGTGGTGTGGAAGGAAGCGGGCTTCTTCATGATCTTCTACCTCGCCGCGCTGCAGTCGCTGCCGCCCGAGCTGGAGGAGGCGGCGAAGATCGAGGGCGCGTCGCGCTGGTATTTCTTCTGGCGCGTCACGTTCCCGCTGCTGATGCCCACGACGCTGTTCGTGCTGGTCAACGCGACGATCAACTCGTTCAAGCTGGTCGACCACCTGTTCATCCTGACCAAGGGCGGACCGGACAACGCCTCCAGCCTGCTGCTGTACTACATCTACCAGGTCGCCTTCAGCTACTTCGACACCGCGTACGCCTCCACGCTGACGGTCGTGCTGCTGCTGATCCTGGCGGCACTGGCGCTGCTGCAGTTCACGCTCATTGAAAGGCGCGTGCACTACCGATGAACGTGCCCGGCACCCGCGCGCCATTGCTGGAAACGGGAGCTGCCTGGCTGCTGGCGCTGCTGTGGATCGCGCCGCTCGCGTACGCGTTCTGGGCGGCGTTCCATCCCGCGGAGCTGGCGACGCACTTCCGGCTGTCGGCGCCGCTGACGCTGGACAACTTCGCCAGGGCATGGTCGCACGCGCCGTTTGCGCGCCACTTCCTGAACACGATGATCCTGGTGACGATAATCCTCGCCGCGCAGTTCGTTCTGTGCACGCTGGCCGGGTATGCATTCGCGCGCTTCGACTTCGCCGGGCGCGACATTGCTTTCGGGCTGGTGCTGGTGCAGTTGATGGTGATGCCCGAGGTGCTGATCGTCGAGAACTACCGCACGATGAGCCGGCTCGGGCTGGTCGACACGATCGTCGGCATCGGGCTGCCGTACATGGCCAGCGCGTTCGGCATCTTCCTGCTGCGGCAGACCTTCAAGACCGTGCCGCGCGAGCTGGAGGACGCCGCGCGCGTCGAAGGCTGCGGCTTGCTCGGCGTGCTGTGGCGCGTGTACGTGCCGCTGGCGCGGCCGACCTATCTCGCCTACGGGTTGGTCTCGGTCAGCTATCACTGGAACAACTTCCTGTGGCCGCTGATCATTACGAATTCGATCGAGACGCGGCCGCTGACCGTGGGACTGGCGATCTTCGGCGCGCCCGAGTCGGGAGTGGACTGGGCGGTCATCAGCGCCGGCACTCTCACCGCGGTCGCGCCGCTGCTGATCGCGTTCCTGCTGTTCCAGCGCCAGTTCATCCAGTCGTTCATGCAGGCGGGGATCAAGTGAGCACGGGACCGACAAGAGCGCGCGATGCAGGTGTCATTCCCGCGCAAGCGGGAATCCAGTGCCTTCGCGACGTGCGGGCTGGATGCCCGCTTTCGCGGGCATGACACCGAAAGACGTCGAGTGAAGCTGATCACCTGGAACATCCAGTGGTGCCGCGGAGTCGATGGCCGCGTCGATCCGGCGCGCATCGTCGCGCGCGCGCGCGCGCTGGCGGACTTCGACGTGCTGTGCCTGCAGGAGGTTGCCGCGAACTTCCCCGCGCTGCCCGGCAGCGCCGGCGAAAACCAGTTCGAAATGCTGGCGCAGCTTCTGCCCGGGTTCGCCGCGATTCCCGGCGCGGGCGTCGACACGATCGCGCCGGACGGCTCGCGGCGCGCATTCGGCAACCTGATCCTGTCGCGCCTGCCGGTGCGGCAAGCCCTGCGCATACAGTTACCGTGGCCGGCCGACCCCGAGGCCAGGAGCATGCCGCGCATGCTGATCGATGCTGCGGTCGAGGCGCCGTTCGGCCCGCTGCGCGTGATGACCACGCACCTCGAGTACTTCTCGGCGCGGCAACGCGCCGCGCAGGTGGTGGCGATTCGCGCGCATCATGCGGAGGCGTGCGAGCGTGCGCGGCGTCCAGGAATTCCCGGCAAGCCGGAAACGCCGTTTGCCTCGCCATCGCAGACGGCGTCAGCGATCCTGACGGCAGACTTCAACTTCCGCCCCGACGATCTGCTGCACGCACGCCTGCAGGCACCCTTCCCCGACGGCGCGCCGGCGTTCGTCGACGCATGGACAATCGCGAATCCGGGCCGGCCGCACGTGCACACCAACGGCGTCTACGACCGCGTGCAGTGGCCCGAGCCGTACGCATGCGACTTCTTCTTCGTCACCGAGGACTTGCGCGCGCGCGTGCGCCGGATCGAGGTCGATTCGATCACGCAGGCCTCCGATCACCAGCCGCTGTTGATCGAGCTCGAGTGAGCGCGCTGCTCCGCGCAGCTATCGGCCGCTGGACATTGTTTCGGTGTCGAGCCGCGCTAGGTCGTACACGTTGTACGGCGGATCGCTGAAGACTTCGGCGCGCACCAGGTCATCGCGGCGCATCGTCGTGACGTAGTACCGCACGTGGTACTGATCGCGCAACGCCACCAGGTCCGCGCTGGCAAGCCGCGGATAGTTCGCGCGCAGTTCAGCCATGGCGCCGAATCCCGACCCCGAGAAGTCCTTCCCGCCGTTCAGTGCCTTCAGGCGCTCGAGCCATTCGCTCATTTCCTGCGGCGGGTGATACTTGAACGACACGAACTGCGGCCGGCCGGAGAGGAACCACAGCGAAACGTCCTCCGGCGGCAGGGCGGCCAGCGCATCCTTGCCGGTATTGGACCGCAGCCATGACACGATGGGTCGGTGCGCCTGGTCGGTTCGCGTCACGAAGCTCTTCCAGGCGACTTCGAATCCGTAGTGGCGGTCCCAGACGCGAAAGGCGCACGACGCTGCGAGCGCCGAAACGATCGCGAAGCGGGTCCACGCGCGGATCGATGTTCGGTCGAACACCCACTCCGCGATGAGAACGCACGCCGCGAGCAGATCGGCCATCGGAGCAATGCGGAACGGGTAGGTGGCGAGCAACGGCGTGAAATCCAGCGCCCATGCCAACAGGCCCGCTGCAAAGGACAGGTTGACGAAGAACAGCCAGCGGTCGAGCAGCGTCCACACCGATGCGCGGGCGCGAGACAGGATCACGACGCCGAGCGCGATCAAACCCAGAAGTATCTGTGCGCGCGATCCGAAGGCGACGGGATCGAGATGATGGGGGTTGCGAAAATGGACATAGAGCCGCATGTCCTCCATGTCGAACGGTTCGGCGTACAGGAACAGGACGACACCGACGATCGCCAGCGCCGCAAGGATCGCGGCCGACAGCAGCGACCCCTCGCGGCGCCTTTCGGTGACGAGCGCCGCGACCAGCGAGCCGCCGCCCCAGAGACCGACGAAAGGGTGGGCCACGAAAGTCAGTGCGAGAAATGCCGCGCCCGCGATGCGCCGATCTTCGAAATACGCCAACATCGCCGCCAGCAGGAACGCGTAGCTGAACACCTTTGGCTCGAAGCCGCGGACGATCCACTCTCCCGCCACCGCCGTCTGGCCGAGCAGGTACCAGCCGCACAGCCCCGCAAACAGCGCGTGCGCCGGCGTTCCGACGCGCGTCGCCAGCCGCCAGACAAGATAGAGGAGTACCCCGAACATCGCGACCCGGCCGCCGAGCGCGATCAGGGTCGGAGGACCGATCTGCAACATCGCGGCGACGAGTCCGTCGAACAGCTTCGAGCTTGGATCGGCATGCTCGAATGACCAGTCTCCGTCGAACTGGCTGGGATCCCACAGCCGCACGCCGGGAATCAGGCGCACGGCTTCGTTGTCGTTGAGGACCGGTCGGAGATCCGTGACGCCGACGACCGCGACGAGCAGCGCCAGCAGGGCGGCGGCAAGAAGTCGTCGGTCGGAGAACATTGCGGGGAAAACCGAATGTGGGTGAAGCTGGGATTCAAGCACTCCGGCCGTCGAACGAACAAGACGATCCGCGACCGTCGGACCGGCGGGATGTGCGGGCTGTCAGTGCGTTCCGAAGACTTCGGGGTAATCCCGGAGTCCGTGCGCCGGCCCGCAAGGTCAACGGGCTCGCGGCTTCGAGCGGCACGTCCGCGAAGGCGTTCGACGCCTACGTCGCGTGGGTGAAGTCGCGGGGAGCGAGCAGAAAGATCGGCATGCCGGCGTCGGCGTCGGTGCCGGAGTTGCTGGTCAAGGTGATTGGCCACAAGTACAGGCTCGATCTCGTCGCCGCACCGTATCGCGGCAGCGCGCCGAGGACGGCCGACATGGTGGGCAACCAGATCCCGGCCACGTCGAATCGATTCGCGACTTCATCGAGAACCATCGCGCCGGCAAGCTGCGCGTGATCGCGGTGCTCGGCGGGCGGCGCCAGCCCGTGCTGCCCGACGTGCCCACGTTCGCTGAACTCGGTCTCGCCGGCTTCGAGGATGTTCCCTACTACGGCTTCTTCGCGCCCGCCGGCACCCCGCAATCGGCGCCCGATCATTTCGCCGCGGCCGTGACGAAGGTGCTCGCAATCGCCGAAGTGCGAGACCGGCGGACCTCGCTCGGCCTGAACGTCGACTTGATGCCGGCGGACGCACTGGCCGGGCTCGTGCGCGCGTACTCGGAAACCTGGGCGCGGATCATCAAGGCAAGCCAGTCTCAAAATCAATAGCCGGATCTCCGGCCGTGAATCCGTTCAAGCGGGGGTACGACGATCGGCTGACTCGGGTTAACACCTACGTTGAAGTACGATGCGAACCGCCCTGTAGGCAGGGACGCAGGAGAGCGCGCGGTGTGCGGATTCGCCGGTTTCGTTTCGTTCGGTCGCCAGGCGCTCGCGCGTGAGGAGCGGCTCGACATCCTGCGCGCGATGAGCCGCGCGATCGCGCATCGTGGCCCCGACGACGAGCAGTTCTACGACGACGGCGTGCTGTCGCTGGCGTTCAGGCGCCTGTCGATCGTCGACCTTGCCGGCGGACGCCAGCCGCTGTTCAGCGAGGACGGCAATCGGCTGATCGTGGTGAACGGCGAGATCTACAACCACGAATCGCTGCGGTCCGAGCTCGGCGCACGCCATCGCTTCGCCACCCACTCGGACTCCGAAGCGGCGCTGCATCTGATCGGCGAGCACGATGCCGAAGGCTTGGCGCGACTGCACGGCATGTTCGCGCTCGCGTTCTGGGACCGGTCCCGGCAGCGCCTGCTGCTGGCGCGCGATCGCCTCGGCATCAAACCGCTTTACGTCGCGCGCCTGCCGGACGGCCTGCTGTTCGGCTCGGAACTGAAGGCGCTGATCGCGCATCCGCGCTGCCCGCGCGAACTCGATTGGAGCGTGCTCGACGTGCCGGTGGCGCAGATGCGGTCGCCGGTGGCCACGTACGTGCGCGGCGTCGAGCACCTGCCGGGCGGGCACTGGATGGCGGCCTCGGCAGAGAAGACGGAGACGCGAGCCTGGTGGGCCCTCGAAGATCATCTCGGCAGCGCGCGCTGCGGGACCGACGCGGCCGCGTACCGGCGCGAATACGCGCGTCTGCTCGAGACCGCGACGGCCGAGCATCTGATGAGCGACGTGACCGTCGGCCTGCACCTGAGCGGCGGACTCGACTCGACGCTGCTTGCGGGAATCGTCGGCGCGCGCGGGCGCAGGCTTGCCTGCTTCAGCGTGGTCGAACGCGGATCGTTCTTGAGCGGCGACGTGGCCAGCGCGAGGCGCACTACCGCGAGGCTCGGCCTGCCGTGGTTTCCCGTGCTGTTCGACTACCGCACCCAGCTCGACGCCATCGCGTTCGACCTCGTGCGCCTCGAGCAATCGGTGTGGATGATGGATTCGCCGCGCTTCGATCCGGAATGGATCTTCAAGGAGGAACTGCATCGCGCCGCGCGCCGCGAATGCCCGGATCTGAAGGTCGTGCTGCTGGGTCAGGGCGCGGACGAGTTCGCGGGCGGATATTCGCGCCGCATCGACCGCCCGCGCGGCAACTGGGCCGAGTACATCGACGACGAGGTGCGGCCCAACCTGCGCTTCTACGACGCGCTGGAAGCGCACACGCCCGCGCACCTGTGCCAGTTGCGCACGCGCCGCGCGAGCGAACGGCCGCTTCGCGCGAGCTACCACGAGATGATGCGGCGCCTGGCGCTGCAGTTGCAGCACTACAACCTGTGGCACGAGGATCGCACCAGCATGTCGCAGAGCATGGAGGCGCGCGTGCCGTTTCTCGATCACCGGCTGGTGGAGCTGCTGGCGTCGGTACCGGGAGAACTGCACGCCGAGCTGTTCTGGAACAAGTCGATCGTCCGCGGCGCGGCGCAGCCGTACCTGCCCGACTTCGATCCGCGCCACCCGAAGGTCCCCTTCATCGACGCCGGCGACACGCGCTCGATCGACATCATGGTGCACATGATGCTGCAGCGGACCGTACCCGCGTTTCTGTCGAAATACCCCGACCTGCCGAGCTTCCCGTTCGATCGCGATGCGCTCGGCGCGCTGGCGCACAGCGTGCTCGAGCGACACGGCACCTTCTACGTCGACGGCGCGCGCCTGATGGAGTGCATGGTGATCGCGATCTTCGCCGAGCAGTGCCGCGCACCCGCAGCGCAGGACTTCCGCGCGCAGCGCGAAAGGAAGGCGGGACCCGCACTGGTCGCGGATGCCGACTGGCCCGCGATCAAGAAGGCGTTCGAAGCGGTGCCCGTCATCTCGTCGCTTGCGTGGCGGGCCGACGATCACATCGGCGTGGCGGCCGGTGCGGAGATCGTCCAGCCCGCGGACCCGGAGGGCAAGCTGCGTTTCCTGCTCGTAACCGGTGGTCAGGTCGCCGGCGAGATCAGGATCCCGGCGCAACTGGATTGGGTGCCCCGGCTGCTGCGCAACCTGACGCGCGCCGAGACGGCCGGGTTCACGATCGCCGACTGGGAAGACGAATTCGAGGTGGCCCCGCCAGACTTTCGCGGCGTGCTCGACATCCTGTACCAGGCCGGGTTCCTTCGGCGCGTCCGGCACGCTGCAACGCCGGCCGCGCACTAGAACCTATCTCAGAACCCCCAGTGGTCGCGGCGGGGCCGCATTGGGCGCAGAACTAGGCGCGTTGAGGGGACCATTGCTGATGCAAGGACCCGAGACGCAACGACGTTATGCGCCCAATGCGACCCCGCCCCGGAGGGTTGCGACGCTGAGCACGCGCTGCGCGCGTGCGCGTCTGACGACGAGGTGGACGACGCAGCGGCGCAGCCGCTGCGTTGGCCGGCGTCTGCGTCGTTGGCAGGCTTGGCCGTAGGCTCAGCTACTGCCCTGCGCCTGCCGCCTAGCATCCGCCGGCTTCTCGTCGCAACGCGATCCATTGGGGGTTCTGAGATAGGTTCTAGAGGGCATAACCGATCGCCGTCAACGCGATCTCCTCGGCAAGCGCCAGCGGGTAATTGCGTGCCAGCAGCCCGTTCTGAATCCGCTGCGACAGCCGGGCACGCTGGAAGAAGTTCAGCCCGTGCTCGACGTCGAACGATTGCACCCGCCGGCGCAGAAGGACCACCGCGCGGTGGCCGTCGCGGCGGCGCGCCGGCCAGGGACGGACACGTGCATCTCGCGCGGCCAGAGGCAGGGCACGCGCAATCTCCTCGATCAGCGAGTCGCCGAACGTGTCCACGAATTCGTAAGAGAAGAACCACCTGCCCATGCGCGTTTGACCATTGGGAAAAACCCTTAGGTAGACATACTATAACGATGTTCCGGCGGGCCAACCACCCGGGGCCGATCGGCTCATTGGATGATCTCGACGAAATTGCCTTCCGACGAAACCAGTCCGGTCCGGACGGGCTTGTCACGACGGATCGCGCGCAGCACCTCCGCATAGCGGCGCACCTGATGCTCGTACTGTGGGCGCTCGGCGTCCGTGATGCGCCACTTGAAGTCGATGATCCAAAGCGCGTCGTCGTCCTCGATCAACCGATCCACGCGAAGCAGTTCGCCGCTCGCGGCGACGAGCTCCAGTTCCGCGAGCGCGCCGTGGGCGAACAGATGCGGCAGTCGTTTTCGTACCCGCGCGGCAGCGGCGGCGATCTGCTCTGCCTGTGCCGGCATCAATACGTGCTCGCGCGCGATCGCCGCAATCGCCGCGTCGCCCCGCTCGAGCAGCGCGTGCCACGCGCGGCCGAGGCGCTGCGCCTCGGTATCGAGGATTTCCTCGACGCGCACGCCGGTCGGCAGCGGCGCCGGCAGGAAGTCGCGCACCGCGCGCACCGCCGGCACCTCTCTGCGCGGCTGCGGCGGTGCCTGTTCGAGCGCGAGCGGTTGCGCGCGTGCCAGCCGCGTGTACCACGTGTCGTCGCCGGCTCGCTGCGCCGCCACGCCGGAGACGATCAACGCCCGCCGCGCGCGCGTGGCCGCGACGTAGAGCAGGTTCCAGTCCTCCTGCGCGCGTTGCGAATCGTCGTCGGCGAACCATTGAGTGCGCGCGCCGTCGCGCGCCGCCTCGCCGCGCGCGACGAATGACAGGTGCTCGGGTGCGGCGCGCTCCGGCGGCCACGCCACCAGCACCGCCTCCGCATCGGCGCTCGCGCGCGCGTGCGCGTCGGCGAGGACGACGACTTCGGCTTCGAGGCCCTTCGCGCCGTGGATCGTCATCACGCGCACCGCGTCATCGGCGCCGCACGCGCCTTCGTCGGGTGCCTCCTCCGCCGCGCCGCGCTTCAGTCCCGCCAGTTCGTCGATGAAGCGCGGCAGGCTCGGATAGCGGCCGGCGTCCAGTTGCAGCGCCAGCTCGATGAACGCGTCAAGGTTCGCCTGCACCTGCGCGTGCAGCGCGGCCGGCGCGACTGCGGCATAGCGCCGGCGCACGTCGCCCTCGTGATAGATGCGGTCGAGCAGGTCGTGCACCGGCAGCACGCCGGCCAGATCGAGCCACCACTGCAGCAGTTCGCGCGCACGCGCCAGCGCTGGCGACGCAGTCTTGCCCTCACCCCGGCCCTCTCCCGCTGATGCGGGAGAGGGAGAAATCTCGCCCTCACCCCGGCCCGGAGCCGGGCGCTCGCAGGCGCCCGTCGCTTCGGCGGCGCGAAGCTCGCGCATCGCGAAATCCCGCCTCAGCCCCGCTGATGCGGGAGAGGGAAGAGTCAGAGCTTGCAGGCGCTGCCACCAGCTCGCGCCCGGCGACGATGCGAGCAGCATCAGGTCGTCGTCGCTGCAGCCGAAGATCGGCGAGCGCAGCGCGTGCGCGAGCTTCAGGTCCGCGAACGGTGCGCACAGAAAGCCGAGCAGCGCGGTCAGGTCGTCGGCCTCGAGCGTGGCGAGCAGCCCGCCGCTGCGGTCGCTGACGAAAGGCACGCCGGCGTCGCGCAGCGCGCGTTCGTAGTCTTCGAGATGCGTGCGCCGTCGCACCAGCAGCAGCACGTCCGACCAGCGCGCCGGCAGCGCTGTTCTCCAGTACGCGATCTCGTTGGCGATCATCCGCCCTTCGCGGTAGCGCGCATCGTTGTCGCGCTCGGGGCGCTGCGTCCTCAGCACGTCGCGCAGCTCCGCCTCGTCGCCGGTGGGCACCGGCGCGGGCTGCGTCTCCACCAGCGGCAGCAGCACGAACGCGCCCACCGCCGGCGCGGTCGTGCTCTGCGGCTGGTAGAGCGGATTCGCACCCGGCAACGCGACGTTCAGCGCCTCGACGATCGCGCGGGCATTGCGGCGCGTGACGTTGGTGCGCAGGTGCGCGGCGGCGTAGTCGCGCGCGAGCAGTTCGCTCGCGGCGTCGAACACGCGCGGCTCGGCGCGACGGAAGCGGTAGATCGACTGCTTGGGATCGCCGACCACGAACACGGTCGGTCGGCCGCCCGATTCGTCGTATGCGGAGAGCCACGACTGCAGCACCTGCCACTGCAGCGGATTGGTGTCCTGGAACTCGTCGAGCAGGATATGACGGTAACGCGCGTCGAGTCGCGCCTGCATGTACGCGGCGTGATCGGGGTCGGCGAGCAGTCGGTTCGCGTGCCACTCGAGGTCAGTGAAGTCGACCGCCTGCTGCTGCTCCTTCAGCCGCTGGTACGTGTCGATCAGCATCCGGCCACAGATGAACGCGGCTTCGTTCAGCTTCAGCGCGCGCCAGGTCCGGTGCGCGTCGATCAGTTCCAGCAGTCTTTGCGTCGCGAACGCATGCGCATCGGCATAGCGGCGGGCCTGCGCGTCGTCCGGGAGTTTCGGTGCGATCCGATCGGGCGCCAGCACGGCAACCGGGGTCAGTGTCCCCCTGGTCAGCAGCACGTGGCAGGCGGCGCGGAAATCGCGCGCCGTGCCGGCGGCCGGCTGATCGAGCCACGCGCGCGCATTCTCGACCGCCTGATCGATCGTCTTCAGCGGCCTGGCGACCGCGCGCCACAGATCGACCAGCGCCCGCAGCGCCGCCACGAACTCGGGCGTGCGTACCCGCGCGCGCGGATCGTCGTCGCCGGCCGACCGCAACGGCGCCAGCGCACGCGCTACGGCCGCGTCGGCGTCGGCGCCGGCGAAGCACCACCACTCGGCGCGCCGCGCGAGCAGCGCCTCGACCAGCCTGCGTGCCGAGTAGTCACCGACTTCGTCGATCAGCGCCTCCCATGCCGCGCGCGCGGCCGCGTGCCCGGGCCGTACCAGACGCGCGCTGAAGTGCAGCCACGCGTCGGCACGCACGCTGTCGACCGTCTCGAGCAGAGCAGGCGCGTACGGCACGCCGGCGCCGAGCGGCGCGCGCGCGATCAACTGCCAGAACCAGCCGTGAAAGGTTTCGATCGTCGGCGGCACGCGTGCCGTCAGCACGCGCTCGTACAGGTCGCGCGCGGCGGGGATCGCGGCGCGCGCGGCGTGCTCGTCGAGGCCGCGCCGGCACAGCGACGCGACAACCTCGTCGGCGCCGGCCTGCGCGAGCGCGCGCAGGTCCGCAAGCAGCCGCGTGCGCATTTCCTGCGCGGCGCGGCGCGTGAAGGTGATTGCGAGGATCTCGCCGGGCTCGCTGCCCGCGAGCAGCAGCCGCACGATGCGGCCGACCAGCAGCCAGGTCTTGCCGCTGCCGGCGCACGCCTCGACGATCGCACTCGCGCGCGGATCACACGCGCGGCGCGTGAACGCGTGCGCATCGATCGGCTGCCCGTCGCAGAGGTAATCGCTCATTGGGCCGATGCGTTCATAGGTTCGATGCGTTCATCAGTTCGATGCGTTCATCAGTTCGATGCGTCGCCGCGGCGCCAGTAGTCGACGCGGCACAGGCCGCGCATCTCGCACAACGCGCACGCCGCGTCGATGCCGAGCGCGGGCAGCGGCGCGCCGGACGCGATGCGCTGAATGTCCGTGCGCAACCGTTTGCCGACACGCTCGACCAGCTCGCCGAACGGCTGTGGCGGCACGACTGCGTGCACGCCGGGTTCACCGTCCGTGGCGCGATCGAAACTCACGTAGACGGCGTCGGCCGGCCGCGCCAGCAGCAGCCCATAGAACGGAAGCTGCACGTCCTCGCCCGCCTCCTTCAGCGCGCGCGCCAGCACCTCGCGGGCGCGCGCCTTGTAGTCGAGCACGCGGACGCGGCCGTCGGCGTGCGCATCGATACGATCGATACGGCCGGTCAGCTCGACCGCGCCGCCGCCGTCCAGCACGAGCGGGCGCGAAATCGTGTGCTCGGCCGCCTGCCAGCGCCAGCCTTCGGCGGCGCTGTCCTTCAGCCACTCGATGTAGCCGTCGACCAGCCGGTCGAAGCGGCGTTCGAACGCCAGCAGCGACGGCGTGCGTTCCAGCCACGGCTCGAACACCGCACGCCCGTGCATGCGCAGGCTCTCCGCGACGGCGACCGCGTCGAGCGCGCCGAAGTCGGCCGCGCCCCACTCCTCGTGGAACCGGCGCAGGACCTCATGCAGCGCTTCGCCGAAGTCGCGCTTATCGGCGGCCTCGATCACCTCGTCCAGCTCGGCCAGGCGCAGCAGCCGCCGCGCGTAGAACTGGTACGCGCACGTCACGAGGCTCTGCACGCTGCTGGCGGTCAGCGTGCGCGGCAGCAGCGCGGGCGCGGCGGGCGCCGGCCGTGCGAGCGGGACCGCTTCGATCGCGAACTCGTCGGCGGAAACGGTGCGCGCAAGGTCGTCACCGAGGGCGTGCGCGGCAACGAACTGCAGCCGTTCGAGCAGCGGCGAGATCGGATTCGGCTCGTCGGCATGGCGCGTGCGCCACGTCGCCGCCACGCGCGGCGCGCTGGCAAGCAGCGTCACGAGCTGCTCTGCCTGCCGCCTCTGCCCGGCTTCGAACGTCGCCAATCCGAGTTCGGCGCGTACTGCGTTCGACATGAAGAGAGCTTCTTCCGGCACGCCCGGCAGATGCCGCGCATCGGCGCCGATCAGCAGCGCGGCATCGAACCGCCGCAGGTGCGCGCCGGCAATCGACACCATGGCCACCGGCGAATCGACCTGGCGGTCGACGTAGGAGACTTCCTCGAAGCGCTCGGCAAGCAGCGCGCGAAAGTCGGCCAGCGTGGCGCGGCCCGCGATCGGCGCCAGTTCGTCGGCCAGCGCATCGAGCTCGCGCAGCACTTCGCGCCCGACCGGGTCGGCGGCCAGTCCAGACCTCAGGCCGAGCGCGTCGAGTGCAGTGCCGAGCGCACGGGCGTGCGCGGCCAGCGGTGCGGCGCGCGGCGCGCATTGCGCCTGCGTGTCGATGAGGTCGAGCAGCCGCTGGGCGCAACTCGGGTCGGCGTCTTCGCGGGCGGCCTGCGCCGCGACCGCGCGCCGGATGGCGCGCGCGCCCTGCACCGTGCCGCTGGCGCGGATCGCGCGCTCGATCAGCGCCGTTGCGTGCGCCTTGTCCGCTTGACCGCACAAGGTGAACGGCGACTTCATCCAGTCGAGCAGGTCGCGCCAGTAGAGATCGTCGGCGACGAGGTCGAACCAGCGCATTACCGCCGCGGCGGCACTCGTCGTCGCGAGCTTCCAGCCTGTCTCGTCGCGCACGTTGACCTGCGCGCGCTCGAGCAGCGCGCGCGCGCGCCGCGCGGTCAGCCGATCGAGCGCCACCAGAGCGATCGACTCGACACCTTCTGCGAGCCAATCGAGCACGCAGCGCGCGATTGCGGTCGCTTCCTCCTCCAGCGAATCCGCACGCACGACGGTGAGCGGCGTCGCGGCCGCATCCACGCGTGCCGCGCGTTCGGCCAGCGGCATGCGCGGCGCGGCGCCGGCAAGTTCGGGCCACGCGGCGGCGAGCACCGGGCGCGCGCGCACCGACGCGGCGCTGTCGGCGCAGACGAACAGCACCGGCGCGCACTGCGCATAGCGCTGCAGGAACGCCAGTTCCCAGCGCTGTGCTTCGCTGGCGGCCGTGTAGACGAGCGGTGTCGAGGCGGCGTGGGCGCGCGCATCGAGTTCGCGCAGCGCGCGCACGGCCGGATCATCGGCCCGCCGCGCGCGCCACAGTTGCAGCACGAGGCGCGCCTGCGGCTCGAGCGCGCGCGCGGCGCGGCGCTGGAAGTGTCGGGCAAGGCTCGCCTCCAGCCGCCCTGCGAACGCGTGCTCATCGCCGGCCGCGGCCCACGTCAGCTCGTCGGAAAGCTGCGCGATTCCGCGCGCCAGCGCCCATAGCGCAGCGGGCTGATCGCCGAACGATGCACGCACCCAGGCGTTGCCGCGCAGTGCGGTGAACAGTTCCGCGCGCGCGACGATACTCGCCGCCAGCGGGTCCCCGAGCCGGTCCGGCAACGGCGCACCGAGCCACTTGGCGAGCGTAGAAATTCGCGGCGGGATGAACGCGGCGCCGCCCAGCGCAGTGCGCAGGCCGGCGCGCGCCAGCGTGGCATGCGCTGCGTTACCCACGACCCAGTCAAGCGTATTCAGCCGGTCCGGCGGGCAGCCGCAGCACGCAGCGAAATCCACCACCGCGCGCGCGGCGGCGGGCCAGAACCCGGCATCCGCCGCGATCGACTGGCGTTCCAGCATGAACCGATTGTATGAATCCCATCGCGTGGACGCGCAAGGCGCGGTGGCAGTGCTAACATGCAAGCTGTCTCAAGCCAGCCGTTCCGGAATCCCGGGCCGCGCGCGGGCTTGTCTGAATCGCCCAAGCCCCCATTTCTTCCGTCAATGCGTGCGCCGCGGTAAGCGCCGAGAGGAACTTCAATGAGCCAGGACATCAAGTACGTCAGCGACTCGAGCTTCGATGCGGACGTTCTGAAATCCGATCGCCCCGTGCTGGTCGACTACTGGGCCGAATGGTGCGGGCCGTGCCGAATGATCGCGCCGATCCTCGACGAGGTCGCGGGCGATTACAAGGGCAAGCTCACGGTCGCCAAACTGAACGTCGACGAAAATCAGCAGGTGCCGGCCAAGTACGGCATCCGCGGCATCCCGACGCTGATGCTCTTCAAGAATGGCGCAGTGGTCGGCACCAAGGTCGGCGCGCTGTCGAAGTCGCAACTGACCGCTTTCATCGATAGCAACATATAACCTGGGGACGTCGGCGCAAGCGCCGACTCCCTGTTTCCCCGCGGGCGCCCGCACATCCCTTCGGCGCCCCACTTACCCCACCTGAAGACCATGCAACTTTCCGAACTCAAAGCGCAGCACGTGTCGCAACTGCTGGACATGGCCGGCTCGCTCGAAATCGACAACGCCAACCGGATGCGCAAGCAGGAGCTGATGTTTGCGATCCTGAAGAAGCGCGCCAAGGGCGGCGAGCAGATCTTCGGCGACGGCACGCTCGAGGTGCTGCCCGACGGCTTCGGATTCCTGCGCTCGCCGGAGACTTCGTACCTGGCGTCGACCGACGACATCTACATCTCGCCCTCCCAGATCCGCCGCTTCAACCTGCACACCGGCGATTCGATCGAAGGCGAGGTGCGCACACCCAAGGACGGCGAGCGCTACTTCGCGCTGGTCAAGGTCGACAAGGTCAACGGCCAGCCGCCGGAGTCGACCAAGCACCGCATCCTGTTCGAGAACCTGACGCCGCTGTTCCCCGATGAGCCGCTGAAGCTCGAGCGCGATATCAAGGCCGAGGAGAACATCACCGGCCGGCTGATCGACATCATCGCGCCGATCGGCAAGGGCCAGCGCGGCCTGCTGGTGTCGTCGCCGAAATCGGGCAAGACGGTGCTGATGCAGCACGTGGCGCACGCGATCGCCTCCAACTATCCGGACATCGTGCTGATCGTGCTGTTGATCGACGAACGGCCGGAGGAGGTGACCGAGATGCAGCGCACCGTGCGCGGCGAGGTGGTCGCCTCCACCTTCGACGAGCCGGCGGCGCGCCACGTGCAGGTGGCCGAGATGGTGATCGAGAAGGCCAAGCGGCTGGCCGAGAGCAAGAAGGACGTGGTGATCCTGCTCGACTCGATCACGCGACTGGCGCGCGCCTACAACACGGTGGTGCCGGCCTCCGGCAAGGTGCTGACGGGCGGTGTGGACGCCAACGCGCTGCAGCGGCCGAAGCGCTTCTTCGGCGCTGCGCGCAACATCGAGGAAGGCGGATCGCTCACGATCATCGCCACTGCGCTGATCGACACCGGCTCGCGGATGGACGACGTGATCTACGAGGAGTTCAAGGGCACCGGCAACATGGAGATCCAC